>NZ_CAXBCK010000016.1:0-75934 GCF_963974425.1 uncultured Marixanthomonas sp. | reverse complement strand
GGTCGCCGCCTTCTTATAAAGCCCCTCATCATTTGATGAGGGGCTTTTTTTATGCCTAAGAATTAAACATAGAGACTAATAATTTTGTCCCCTAATAAATATTGTTTCTTCATTTGACCATAGATTCTTTGTTCAAGTCTACAACAAAAATGATTCTAATTAATCTCTAAATGTTTCTTTAGTAATTAACCTAACCATTGGGGTAATACTTTTTGGGGGATTAGGCCCTTCAAATTTTATTGAAATTGTATCTTTTTCAGAAATTACCTGTAAAGAACCTATAGCACCATCATCGCAACCGGGACATCCGTTTATTTTGGGTAAGGCTCTTATGGAGTCCAATAGAAATGCTTGTCTTATCTGTTGCCAATCTTCTGTTGTGAGATTGATGGTGTCTTTTTTATCTTTTAGTTCAGGACTGGGTATTAGCTTTTCCAGGTGTTTTAATAATTTCCTTGATCTTTTTATTTACAATAAAGGAGTAATCGCAATATCCTTGACACATCGCTGAAGCGTACTCGAGTTTAATTTCGGTAAATGTTTCTTGCTGATTACAGGAATTGCTTCCGTAAAGCGTTAGGAAAAGTATTATACGTAGCTTCATATCTTGACATTTTATAGTACTGGTATAAAGCTATAAAATGCTTTGCCTTAATTTATTAAGATATGTTTCAGAAGCTATTACAAATGTTGCAAAAACAATAACATTTTTTGCTTATGTCTGTTTAAGCATATATTCAGTCGGGGTACAACCATATACTTCCTTAAAGCAACGGGTAAAGTATGATGGAGAGTTAAAGCCTACTTGATAAGCAATTTCCGAAGTACTGCTATCGGCTTCTTTAAGTAAAGCGCCTGCCAACTTCAAACGTTGTAATCTAATAAACGTCGTTGTATTCATACCAACAATGGAGGTCAGTTTGCGGTGCAGTTGGGTACGGCTCATGTGCATGAGCCTTGAAAACTCTTCACTAGTAAGTTCAGGGTTTGTAATGTGTTTGTCCAGTACCTCCTGCATACGGTTTAGAAAGTTTGTTTCGGTAGAGGTAATGGCAAGCTCTGGGTTTAGTTCAAACGTTTTACCGAAATGTTCTTTCAGTTTTTGCCTGCTTTCAATCAGTTTTTTAACTCGTACACGTAGTTTTTTAATACTGAAGGGTTTTGTGATGTAGGCATCAGCCCCGGTTTTAAAACCTTCAATTTCATTTTCTTCACCAACTTTTGCCGTTAACAGGATGATAGGGATGTGGCTTGTCAGCTCATCACTTTTTAGCGTATTACACAGTTCTATTCCATTGGTTAAGGGCATCATTATATCGCTGATAATTAAGTGTGGGAGTTCTTTTTTTGCTTTGTTAATTCCTTTTTTGCCATTTTCCGCAGTGAATACTGTATAAGCCTCATTGAGGTTAGAAGCGATATAATCTTGAATTTCAAGGTTGTCTTCAACGACCAATACAGAATAAGTAGGAGTGTCTTTTTTAAGTGTTTTACACTGAGTTGCTTTGGTTTCAGTACTGTTTTTATCTTTTTTGTAGATTTCACTTTCCATAAAAGCATCTTTGGTTATGGGTAAGGTAACGCAAAAAGTTATTTCATTAACATCATTTTCAGAAGCCGATATAGTGCCTCTATGTAGAACAACTAACTCTTTTACAAGTGCAAGTCCAACTCCCATCCCTTCTGAAGATGAGTCATTTTGATGGAAGCGTTCAAACAGCTGTTTTAAATCCGTTTTTTTAGAATCACTTTTCACATTACTTACTGAAAGCGATACATTCCCTTCCTTTTCAAAAGCTTTAAATTGAATATTCGTATTAGTAGGAGCATACTTTACGGCATTAGACAAAAGGTTGGATACCGTTTTTTCTATTACATCAGTATCAAACCAAGCTTCTTTTATTTCTTGAATATTATTTTCTATACTTTTTTCTTTACTTCTTGCTGTATATTGAAATGCTGCTGTTATTTGATGTAAAAGAATTGAAAGGTTTGCTTTTTTAACGGTTAATTTTACTTCGCCTGAATCGATCAACGATAAATCTAACATTTGGTTTACCAAGCGCATTAACCGGTTTGAGTTTTGTTGTATTAAATCGAGATCTTTTTTATCCTCTGGTCTTAATTTTTGTTTTTTCAATTGGTTTTCCACCGGCCCAGAAATTAAGGTTAACGGCGTCCGTATTTCGTGCGAAATATTGGTGTATAGTTTTGTTTTAAACTCGTCCAGTTTTTTAAGTCGTTCGGTTTCTTCGTGTTCAAGTCTTAATTGATTTTTAACGTTCCATCTCCATTTTAAATAAGCATAGAGTCCATACATTAGAAGCAAAACACAAATTATATAGATAATAATAGCCATTGTAGAAGCATACCATGGTTTTAAAATAGTGAAAGAATAGGAGGCAGGCGTGTTATTCCAAACTCCATCGTAATTACTGGATATTACCTGAAAGGTATAATCTTCTGGTGGTAAGTTGGTATAATGAGCTGTATTGTTATTGCCAGAAGCAATCCAGTCTTTGTCGTTATTAACAAGTTTGTATTTATATTGATTGCGTTCGGGTTGCGAGTAATGCAACGAAGAAAAGTTAAAGGTTAAGGTGTTTTTATTATAAGGTAGTTTCTGGTTAGGAACCATTTTTTTTTCCTCATTAAAAACCTCTAAACCAGTAATAACAGTTTTTGGCTTTTTGGGGTTAAAAGTTAATTGACTGGGTTGAAACCAATTAATGCCTTCCAATCCGCCAAAATAAAGCGTGCCTTTTTCATCTTTAAAATAGGCTCCTGTATTATATTCTAAAGCTTGTAATCCATCATAATTACTGTAGTTTTCAATCGTGGACCGGTAATTTGCATCGGTACTTATTTTTGTTAACCCTTGATTGGTGCTCAGCCAAAGATTGTTTTGACCATCTGGTAAAATACCATAGACCACATTGTTAGGGAGCCCATCTTTTTTGGTATACGTTTGAATGTTTTTTTCGGCTATGTTGTACAATTTCAGGCCGTTTCCATTAGTGCCTACCCAAAGCAAGTTTTTGGAATAGTACAAACATTTAATGTTATCTGGGATCGATTTAATTTTGGTAATGGAGTCTTTTGAAATATTCAACCTGTACAATCCATCGTTTTCTGTACCAATCCAAAGTGTGTTGTTGTCACCTTGCGCGACAGTACGAATATTGTTGGTCTGTAAACTTGAATTGGTTACATCAAATTTTTTTACAACTCCTTCTGTTTTATCATAAACAACAAGACCTTGATTTCGGGTGCAAAGCCAGAAGGTGGTTTTATCGCGTTTCAGTATTTTCCAAATGGTAAGATTTTCAGTGCCTTTACAGCTTGTAATTGTATCATCTTCATATAAGGTTTGTAACCCGTTATTTTGATGTCCAATTAAAAGATTACCGTTGTCCATATAAAGACTCATAACCCTATCGCCCGCTAAATTTGAGTTCTCTTGTGTAAAGGTTTTAAACTTTTTACCGGATAAAGATGCTTTGGTCAAACCTTTTCCTGATGTACCCATCCATATTGTATTGTCACTTACAACAATCGAACGAATTACATCCACGTGAATATTAGGAGGAGTTTGGTTGTTGGTAAGTACATTGAACTTAACCAAATTTTCATCATAAAAACTTAAACCTGCTCCGTCTGTACCCAGCCAAACAGTTTGGGTAAAATCTTTATAGAGGCATAGCACATCATTGTAATGAAGTGCATAAGGGTCGGTTTTATTTGCGGTAAAATTTTGAATGTATTTCTTTTCAAAATCTATTAAATAAGCACCATTTCCATAAGTTGCTACCCAAAGGCGTTGTTGGTTATCTAATAATAAATCTTGAATGTTTAAGTCTATCGGAAAGGGATAATTCTCAAACCCAGAGAAGTGTGAAAATGCTTTTTCCTTTGCTTTTTTGATAAATAGGCCTTTCCCATAGCTTCCAGTAAATAATGTAGTTTCTTCATATTTT
The DNA here is from genome assembly GCF_963974425.1 of uncultured Marixanthomonas sp. Taxonomy (NCBI): domain Bacteria; kingdom Pseudomonadati; phylum Bacteroidota; class Flavobacteriia; order Flavobacteriales; family Flavobacteriaceae; genus Marixanthomonas; species uncultured Marixanthomonas sp. Next base: position 71,957 of record NZ_CAXBCK010000016.1, on the reverse strand, counting down.
GATAGGGCACTGAGAGTTGTATTTTGAAATAATTCATTTTCAAGAAAACCATAATTACCATCTTTAATTTGTAACAGCCCTTTTGAAGTAGAAGCAAGAATGGTTCCTTGCCATTCTATAATATCATAGCTGTTAAGCGAAAGATCCTCTTTTTTAAGAAGTTGTATCGTGTCTTTTGTAGTTGGATTAATTTTATAGAACCCATTTCCGTAGGTGCCTAAATAATATTCTTTTTTACTATCCTGAAAAAATACACTTGCACTTTTAATATCTAAAGCAACCTTAAACGAGTCTTCTTCTTCATGGTAAACTTCCAAAACTCCTGTATTGGAAACAATCCATAGCTTTCCTTCTTTGTCCACATAAATTTTACCAAGTTTACTAAAGGTTGGCCTTGTAATATCTTCAAACTGTCTATCGTAATGTGTAAACTTTTTACCGTTGTACTTATTAAGCCCGTCTTGCGTAGCAAACCACATAAATCCGGTGCTATCTTGAGCAATACTCACGACACTGTTTTGCGATAAGCCTTGTTTTACGGTCAATTCACGAAAAGAAACTTGCTTTTGGACCACCTCATTTTGTTGCGATAAAGTTTCTTTTGCACAAAATAGAGCCAATACAAAGCTAAGAATATATGTATATGTGAGAATACTTTTCATACCTAATTGATATATAAAGGTATAAAAGTATTTTTATAACATACGAAATGGAAGCTTTTCAGTTTTGTTTAGCTACTGAAGAAAATACGCTCTATTATTTTTTTTCACCGAAAAGAGCCTTAAGCATCCACTTTATTCCGTTAAAAAGAAGGTAGATGGTGGCGGCCATACCAAGAATAGCAAGGGGTAAAAGATAGTATAATGGGATTGTCTCTTTATTTAAAAACGCAAACGTAAAAAGATAGGTAGTTAAGACCAATAGTGGTAATGCAATGGCCAATCGTTTTAGGCCTTTAACGAGAAACTGTTTGTCGGTGTATTTTTGGTTGGTGTCTTTCAATTTTTGTAACTGTTTACTGCCTTACGTACATTTCCGTGTTGTTGTAATAGTTTTGAAGCTTCTTCTGAAGAAATATTCAATTCGCTCATAATCATTCTAGTACCGCGATCAACTAATTTATTATTGCTCAATTGCATATCGACCATTTTATTGCCTTTTACACGGCCTAATTGAACCATCGCAGCGGTGGAAATCATGTTCAATACTAATTTTTGAGCCGTTCCAGCTTTCATGCGAGAACTTCCGGTTACAAATTCAGGTCCAACGGTTACTACTACCGGAAATTTAGCTGTATTGGCTAATGGACTTCCTTCATTACAGGTAATGCAACCAGTGGCAATATTATTTTCGTTACACTTTTGCAATGCCCCAATAACGTATGGAGTGGTGCCTGAAGCCGCAATACCAATCACCACATCTTTTTCTGAAATATCGTGACTTTTAAGGTCGTCCCAACCTTGGTTTTCAGAATCTTCGGCAAATTCCACTGCATCTCGAATGGCTTTGTCACCTCCGGCAATCAACCCAATTACCATTCCGTGGGGGACTCCAAAAGTAGGTGGGCATTCGCTTGCGTCTACTATTCCTAATCGTCCGCTAGTACCAGCGCCTATATAAAAAAGACGCCCTCCGTTTTTAAGTTTTTCTGGAACAATTTCAGTTAGCATGGTTATTTCTGGAAGTGCTTTTTCAACCGCTAATGGGACTGTTTTATCTTCTTTATTTATGTTATGTAGTAGTTCAGAAACACTCATTTTTTCTAAATGATTGTAATGAGAATCTGCTTCGGTTGTTTTTTTAAAAGCCATACTGCAAATTTACAATACTTAAGAGAACTAATGTTTTTTATTGCACTGTATAATTTAAAATAGATGTTTCAGAAATACGAAAATAGCCCAATGGGAAATTATCAGGGTTTGTTTCATTTACAAGATTACCACGAACGGTAGCGGGTTGGGTTTCAAAAGGACCGCTGCTACTATCACTTCCTTGTTGCAGTAAAATAAACATAAAGTTATAGAATTGCTCATTTGCCCCGTGTAAGTAAAAAGTTACTTCGTCTCCAGTTTCTAAATCGTCAACCACATAAAAACCAAAAATGGGATTTCCATCAAAAAACTCATCATCAAAGACATCATACACGTCTCCTCTTTGAGAGAGACCTTCAAAAAAGTAATAATTTTCTATGTTAGCAGGATCGGTAAAAAATGCTTTTAGTTCAATACTTTCCCCATCAAAGCCACCATCATTTTGTTGTTCTACAAATTCTAAAGGAACAACCGTTTGCAATTGTTCTGTAGCGGAATACACTTCATCATTATAAACTACTTCAAGTGTGTAGTCAGTATTCGGTTGCGGATTAAAATCTTGATACTCATATAACCCCTCCGATGTGTTTTCAATAGTATAAACAGTTCCGTTTTCATCTGTGATGGTCACCGTTGCATCATTTACAGTATTAATTTCATTGTCGAAAAAAGGAATGGTCGTGCTTAATTTAACCCGTGCGACTGAAGAACCATTCTGGATGTTTTTGGTAATTTCAGCATCAATAACCAGCTTCGGCTTTCCTTCGTTTAAATCTACATCGACGACTTCTTCACACGAAGCGAACATTCCGAAGCAAATAATACCTATTAAAAATTTCTTCATCACCTAAAATTTAAAATTATACGTTACAGCGGGAATAATGCCAAAAATGGACAAACGGACTGCTTCATTACGACCAATATCAGTGTTTTCACTAAACGAAATAGAAGCAGCGTTCATTCTATTGTACACATTATAAATACTAAAAACCCATTCGCCTTTCCATCTTTTTTGGGAGTTAGGCTTCGGTTTCCATGTTGCCGAGAGATCTAAATGATGAAAACTACTTAAACGACTGCTATTTCTAGCTTCATAAACTGGTATTGTTAAATCATTAAATTCATACTGCCCGTTTGGAAAGGTAGTAGGTTGCCCTGTTTGAAAGATAAAATTAGCCCCAAAAGACCATTTGTTAGATAACTCGTATTGAGCGGTTATAGAAATATCGTGGGTTTTATCCCAAGGAGAATTATACCATTGGCCGTTGTTAATACCAATTTCTGCAGGTGTTCTTCCGGGTGTGCGTTGTTCACTTTTTGATAATGTGTATGCAATCCATCCCTGTAATTTCCCTTCATTTTTTCTAAATAAAGCTTCCAATCCATACGCTCTTGCTTCACCACTTAGCAAAATTTGTTCTACTGCATTGTTGGCAATCAAATCGGCACCGTCTACATAATCCAACCGATTGTCAATGGTTTTGTAGAAGCTTTCAATTTCAAATGAATAGTTGTTGAACTTTTTAAAATAACCTACAGCTACTTGATCAGCCAATTGTGGTTCTATGTATTTTCCGCTTGGGGCGTAAATATCAAAAGGGGTAGGAGCAGTGGTGTTGCTTATTAAATGAATATACTGCGCCGTCCTGTTATAACTAGCTTTTATAGAAGATGTTTCATTTAATTGATACGCAACGGAAAAGCGCGGTTCTAAATTGGCAAAGCTCTTTATAGTCTCACTTCTACTAAAAGAAACCGTATCAATAGGCGTTGCTTTTTGATAGATATCTAAATTCTCATCGTAGGCAACTGGATTATCGTTTGCATAGATATTTAATTCATCTTGCCCCAATCTATTAAATGTTGAAAGTCGTAAACCGGCTTGTATAGCAAGTTTATCGGTCAGTTCTATTTCGGCTTCTGCGTAGACAGCATTTTCAAAAGCGTATTTATCTGTCAATTTAAAAGGGTTAATCCCTGAACTTTCGGTAGTGGGTTTTATATCTCCAGGATTGAATTTGTAGTAAATGCTATTCAAACCGTAGCGCAATTCGATGTTATTTGAAAGAAAATGTGTGAAATCGTATTTCAGATTGAAATTTCGAATACCGCTGTCAAAATCAAATTCTACGAAACTCAGTTCTAAGCCGTAATAATAATCGGAATAGATTAGTGAGAGGTTAGAGAATAATTTTTCAGAAAAAAGATGATTCCATCGTAGGTTTAAAGTTGTATTTCCGAAGCTATTGGAAAAGCTATCAGCAATATCAAAAACATCTCTCCCAAAATACCCTGACAGAAATAGTTTATTGTTTTCATTCAGGTTATAACTAATTTTTGTGTTTAAATCGTAGAAATACGCCACGTTTTCATTATCAAACAAGGGTAGAAAAAGATGGGCATAGCTGCTACGACCGCCGACTAAAAAGGAAGCGGTATCTTTTTTTATAGGACCTTCTAACAACAAACGACTCGCTACTAGACCAATACCGCCAGTCGCACCAAATTTACGTTTACTTCCATCTTTTTGATAAATATCTAATACCGAAGAAACGCGTCCGCCATATCGCGCCGGAATGCCCCCTTTGTAGAGTGTAAGGTCTTTTATGGCATCAGGATTGAAAACCGAAAAGAAACCAAATAAATGATCGCTGTTGTAAAGCGTAGCTTCATCTAACAAAATAAGGTTTTGATCGGCCGCTCCGCCACGCACGTTGAATCCGCTAGAACCTTCGCCAGCTCCCGTAACTCCAGGAAGTAATTTTATAGATTTAATAACATCTTTCTCACCTAAAACCACCGGAATTTTTTTAATGGTACTAGCTGAAAGCCTATTGATACTCATTTCAGGCTTTCGGATATTTAATGCTTCTACATCCGATTTTATCAAAACTTCATCTAGTGATTCGGTGTTGTTTTCTAAAAAAATATTGTTTTGAATATTTTCTGAAAGCGATATCGTCTTTTGTTGAGTGGCAAAACCAAGGCTACTGTAATAGATTTCATATTCCCCTTCAGGTAATGTTATTGAATAATATCCATATTCATTAGTTGTGGTTCCTGTTTGTTGAGAAGGAATAAGAATATTTACTCCAATAAGCGTTTCACCACTTTCCACTGCAGAAACTGTTCCGCTGAGAGTGAACTTTTCTTGAGCAAACAAAGAAATGGTGGCAAGAAAAAAGTAGAATAAAAATAATTTTTTCAAGTTTAATGATGAGTTTATGATTGATGAAAAAAAAAAGAGCCTTCAATTTATTTTGAAGACTCTTTTTTTTAAAACGGATTATTTAATTTCCGAAAGAATGCTGTTCAGCGTTTTGCTGGCGCGCATTTCTTCGAAAACCCTATCTCCATTTGGTTTATAATAGCCATTTATATCAACTGGGCTGCCTTGAGCCGCATTTAATTCACTCACTATCTTTTCTTCGTTTTCAGAAAGTTTTTTGGCAATAGGAGTAAAGCGATTTTTAAGTACGTCGTCTTTATCTTGATTTGCCAATTGTTGTGCCCAGTACATCGCTAGATAAAAGTGACTGCCACGATTATCTAATTCATTCACCTTTCTAGAAGGCGACTTTTTATTGTCTAAGTACATTTCAGTAGCTTCATCTAAAGCTTCGGCTAGTACTTTTGCTTTTTTATTGTTGTATGTATCACCTAAATGATCTAATGAAACTGCTAGGGCCAAAAACTCACCTAAAGAATCCCAGCGAAGGTGTCCTTCTTCTATAAACTGTTGAATATGCTTTGGAGCAGAACCACCAGCGCCAGTCTCAAACAATCCTCCACCGTTCATTAACGGAACAATAGAAAGCATTTTTGCACTCGTACCTAATTCTAAAATTGGGAAAAGGTCGGTTAGATAATCACGCAACACGTTTCCAGTAACTGAGATTGTATTTTCACCGGCTTTTACACGTTCTAACGTATATTCGGTTGCTTTTTCAGTAGAAAGAATTTTTATATCTAACCCTTCAGTATTATGCTCTGGGAGGTATTGGTTTACTTTCTTAATTAATTCGGCATCGTGAGCTCTATCTTCATCTAACCAGAAAATTGCAGGCCATCCAGTTGCACGAGCTCTGCTCACAGCTAATTTTACCCAGTCTTGAACAGGTAAATCTTTAACTTGACACATTCTCCAAATATCACCTTCAGAAACGGTATGTTCCATTAGAGTATTTCCGTTTGTATCTACGATGCTTACTTTTCCTTCTGAAGAAATTTCAAACGTTTTATCGTGCGAACCATATTCTTCGGCCTTTTGAGCCATTAACCCAACATTGTTTACCGTTCCCATTGTGGTAGGATCGAAGGCGCCGTGTTTTTTACAGAAATCGATGGTCGCTTGGTATAAAGGTGCATAACTGCTATCCGGAATAATTGCTTTGGTATCTTTAGTATCTCCATTTTTATCCCACATTTGCCCCGAAGTACGAATCATCGCTGGCATAGAAGCATCGATAATAACATCACTTGGTACGTGTAGGTTGGTAATACCTTTGTCGCTGTCTACCATGGCCATATCTGGATTCTCATCCATAATACGGTCAATGTGTTTTAAAATTTCATTGCGTTTTGCTTCAGGAAGATTTCCTATTTCACTTAATAAATCGCCAAAACCATTTTTAACGTCAACGCCTAATTCTTTAAAGGTATCGCCATATTTGTCAAACAATTCAGCAAAATAAACGCGTACTGCGTGTCCAAAAATAATAGGGTCGCTAACCTTCATCATTGTTGCTTTCATATGTAATGAAAACAAGACGTTTTTTTCTTTAGCGTCTTTTACTTGTTCCTCTAAAAAGGACAACAACGCTTTTTTACTCATATATGTGCCGTCGATTACTTCACCTTTTAATACAGGAATGGAAGTTTTTAAAGTCGTTTCCTTTCCATTCGTATCGGTATGTACAATGTTAACACTGCCTTCAGTATCAATAGTAACCGATTTTTCATTATGGAAAAAATCGCCCTGACTCATAGTCGCCACATGGCTTTTAGAGTCGCTGCTCCATTTACCCATTCGATGTGGATTTTTCTTAGCGTAATTTTTTACTGCTTTTGGCGCTCTACGGTCACTGTTTCCTTCCCGTAGTACTGGATTTACAGCACTACCTTTTACTTTATTGTAAAGAGATTGCACTTTTTTATCTTCCTCGGTTTTAGCTTCGTCTGGGTAATCGGGTAAGTTGTAGCCTTTAGATTGTAATTCGGAAATAGCTGCGTTTAACTGCGGAACGGAAGCACTGATGTTAGGAAGCTTAATAATATTAGCTTCTGGTTGTTTAGCAAGTTCGCCCAGTTCAGCCAATGCATCGTTTACACGTTGGTCTTCCTCTAAATAATCGGAAAACTGAGCTAAAATTCTACCAGCTAGCGATATATCGCGCATTTCAATTTTAATGTCTGAAGGAGCGGTATAGGCTTCAATAATAGGTAGTAAGGAATGTGTAGCTAAATAAGGAGCTTCGTCCGTTTTTGTATATATAATTTTTGCAGCTTTTGTCATTGCGATTGTTCGGTTTTTGGAGGTTAATCTTACATTTTCAGAATTGCAAATATAGCGATTTGACAAGGCTTTTAAAAGGCTGGTTATCTTATTGTTTTGTTAACTATTGATAGCTGTGCCAACCTTTTAAGCTGTTTTTCTGAAAATGGATTGGTTATTTTGATGCATTTTCTAAAGCGTCCCAATATTCATACGCTCTTCGTAAGTGTGGAATTACAATAGTACCACCAATAAGTAATGATACACTTAAGGCCTCTACAACTTCTTCTTTTGAAACATCAAGCTTATAGCAGGCTTCCAAGTGATACCGCACGCAATCATCACATCGTAATACCATAGAATTGCCCAAACCAATTAGCTCTTTGGTTTTTTTAGGTAATGCTCCTTCAGAAAAAGCATTGGTGTCCAGGTTAAAAATACGTTTGATAATCTTATTGTTATCTTGTAATATCGCGTCGTTCATTTTTGACCGATATGCATTGAATTCTTCTACAATATTATTTTCCATTTTTCTTAGCTTCTTTTGCTTGTTTACGGAGTACCGCTTTTGATATGTAAATACTTATTTCATATAAAATAACCACAGGAACTGCAACTATAACTTGACTGGCAATATCTGGCGGCGTTATCACTGCGGAAATGATTAATACAATTACTAATGCAAATTTTCTATATTTCCGAAGTATTTCGGGGGTTACTAACCCTACTTTGGTTAAAAAGTAAATAACAATAGGTAGTTGAAAAATTAGTCCGCTTGCTAACACAGAGGCGCGCACCAATGAAATATAACTACTTAAATCGAAATCATTAAAAACTTCTTCGCTTACTCGATAACTTCCTAGAAAGTTAATTGAAAGTGGCGTTATAACGTAATACCCAAATAAAACACCAATAAAAAACAAAAAGGAAGCTATAAAGATGAATCCTCTACTATTTTTTCGTTCATTAGGCATAAGTCCTGGACTAATAAACTTCCAGAATTCATAGACAATGTAAGGGAAAGCTACAATAATTCCTGCGGTAATGGAAGTCCAGATATGGGCTGAGAACTGCCCAGACATTGTTCTACTTTGAATACGAAATGGTAATTCATCAAAACAGAAACTGTCCATGCCTATAAATTGAGCAGCTTTACACAGTAATTTATAGGTAGGGAAATTTGCACTTTTCGGGCCAAATAATAAGACATCAAAGATAAAGTCTTTAGCAATAAAGGCTAGTGTAGCAACGATGACTACGGCAACAGTTGAGCGTATTAAATGCCAGCGAAGTTCTTCCAGGTGGTCCAAGAAGGACATTTCCATTCCAGAGTTTGGGTTTTCAAGTTGTTTTGCCATTAAATAATGCCTTCTTTAGTAAGGTTGTGAATGTGAACAATACCCGCATACTTCCCATTTTTTTCGGCTAATAACTGCGTAATACCAAAATCGTCCATCGTTTTAATAGCCTCAACGGCCATTGCATCGTTTTCAATTTTCTTCGGATTTTTGGTCATAATATCTTTTGCTGTTATCCCTTTTAGGTTGTCCATTTTGCTTAACATCCTACGTAAATCGCCGTCAGTGATAATTCCGATAATAGTTCCGTTTTCAATAACAGCAGCGACCCCAAGCATTTTTTCTGAAATTTCAACAATAACGTCTTTAAGTTCTGTGTCAGGGTGTACTTGTGGTTTTTCATTCAACGAAGTAAGATCGCTTACCCGCAAGTATAATTTTTTTCCTAAAGCTCCTCCTGGGTGGAATTTTGCAAAATCTTTACTAGAAAAGCCACGTAAATCTAATAATGCCATTGCTAAAGCATCACCAATTACTAATTGTGCCGTGGTACTTGTAGTAGGAGCAAGATTGTTAGGGCAAGCTTCTTTTTCAACATAAGCGTGCATTACATAGTCTGCTTTTTTACCTAAAAAGGAATCTTTATTAGAGGTTATGGCTATGAGTTTGTTATCACTTGCTTTAATTAGCGGAACGAGCACTTTTATCTCAGGTGTATTCCCACTTTTAGAAATACAGATAACAGTATCGTTTTTAAGTATAGTCCCTAAATCGCCGTGAATAGCATCTGCAGCATGCATAAATATGGCAGGCGTTCCAGTAGAGTTTAAAGTGGCAACTATTTTAGTGGCAATATTTGCACTTTTGCCTATTCCTGTAATAATAACCCTACCTTGAGAGTTAAATATATAGTCTACTGCAGCAGCAAATTCAGCATCAACTAAAGGTGCTAAATTTGCAATAGCTTCACTTTCAGTCTCTATAGTTTTTTTTGCTACAGAAATAATTTGTTGTTCTTTGTTCAAATTTTAAGCTTTTGAATGTTTGAAACTGTTTCAGAAATTAGTATATTGAAAATGCAAAATGCACTAACTGGCTTAAACTTCTGTTTAAAGATACGTTTTACATTGTTGGTTGCAAAATTACAATTGTTCCTGTGTTATGGCAATTTAATTTTACTTCCTTTTTATATTAATAATTAAAATTTATATAGCAGCGTGACCGATACCGAATTATACGCAGCACTCAAACAACATTTTGGATTCAGTGCTTTTAAAGGACTTCAAGAAGAAGTAGTTAAAAGTATTCTTGGTGGTAATAATACCTTTGTTATTATGCCAACAGGAGGAGGGAAATCTCTTTGTTATCAACTCCCCGCATTAATTCAAGAAGGAACTGCCATTGTAGTTTCTCCTTTAATAGCATTGATGAAAAATCAAGTGGATGCTCTACGTTCTCTTTCTTCTGAAGAAGGAATTGCCCACGTACTAAATTCTTCATTAAATAAAACCGAGGTAAGAAAAGTAAAAAGTGATATCGAAAACGGTATTACAAAATTACTTTATGTAGCCCCGGAGTCGCTTACAAAAGATGAATACGTTAACTTTTTACAATCGCAGACTATTTCTTTTATGGCGATTGATGAAGCGCATTGTATAAGCGAATGGGGACACGATTTTAGACCTGAATACAGAAATTTACGAAAAATTATTGAGCGCATAGGGGATAATATTCCCATAATAGGACTGACGGCAACGGCAACCCCGAAAGTACAAGAAGATATTTTAAAAAACTTAAGCATTCAAGATGCCAATACGTTTAAAGCTTCTTTTAATAGACCTAACCTGTATTATGAAATAAGGCCGAAAACGAAAAGTGTAGATGCAGATATAATTCGTTTTGTTAAAAAGAACGAAGGCAAAAGCGGAATTATTTATTGTCTTAGCCGAAAACGGGTAGAAGAACTTGCCCAAACTCTACAGGTAAACGGTCTAAAAGCTGTACCGTACCACGCAGGTTTAGATGCTAAAAAGAGAGTGAAACATCAAGATATGTTTTTAAAGGAAGACACCGATATTGTGGTGGCTACCATCGCTTTTGGTATGGGTATAGATAAACCCGATGTGCGATTTGTAATACATAACGATATTCCTAAAAGCATTGAAAGTTATTATCAAGAAACCGGTAGAGCAGGTCGTGATGGAGGAGAAGGACATTGCTTGGCTTTTTACAGTTATAAAGACATTGAAAAACTTGAAAAATTTATGAGTGGAAAGCCAGTTGCCGAACAGGAAATTGGTCATGCCCTCTTACAAGAAGTTGTAGCATTTGCTGAATCATCTATTTCTCGTAGAAAATTCATTCTTCATTATTTTGGTGAAAAGTTTGACAATAAAACTGGAGAAGGTGGTGATATGGATGATAATATGCGCTACCCTAAAAAGAAGCACGAAGCTAAAGAAGACGTGTCCTTATTATTAAGTATTGTAGAAAAAACCAAACAACAGTATAAAGCAAAAGAAGTAGTAAATGTGCTGGCGGGTAAAGCCAATGCGATGATTAAATCGCACCGAACAGATACACAACCTTTTTTCGGTGCAGGAAAAGAAAAAGAACCTTCTTACTGGATGGCTCTTTTACGTCAGTTATTAGTAGCTAGATATATACGAAAAGATATAGAAACCTATGGTGTAGTTAAGTTAACCGACAAAGGAAGAGATTTTATGCAATCTCCTTCTAGCTTTATGATGACAGAAGACCACAGCTTTAAAGAAGCTAATGATGATGCTATTGTTACCAATCAAAAAGCAGGAGATTCAGCAGATAAAAATTTGTTTAGATTATTAAAAGCTGAACGTAAAAAAGTGGCAGATAAAAAGGATTTGCCACCATTTGTTATTTTTCAAGATCCTTCGCTAGAAGACATGGCGTTAAAATATCCTATTACCATGGATGAGTTGTCCAATGTTCATGGAGTAGGGGAAAGCAAGGCGAAAAAATTTGGTAAAAGTTTTATCGCTTTAATTGAGCGATATGTTGAAGAAAATGACATTCTACGTCCCGATGATTTTGTGGTAAAGTCTACAGGAACTAATAGTGCCTTAAAACTATATATTATTCAAAATGTAGATAAAAAACTTCCTTTAGATACTATTGCGAACGGAAAGGGATTGGATATGAATGAATTCATTAAAGAAATGGAAGCGATAGTTTACAGTGGTACTAAACTGAATATCGATTATTGGCTTGAAGATATTTTAGATGAAGATCAGCAAGAAGAAGTACACGAATATTTTCTAGAAGCTGAAAGCGATAAGATAGACGAAGCCATGGAAGAGTTTGATGGTGATTATGATGAAGAAGAATTACGCCTTTACCGAATTAAATTTATAAGTGATGTGGCTAATTAAAGATCATTTAGAAAAATGATTAGAGCATATTCATATAAGGATAAAACAAAAGTATTAGAGCTTTTACAATTAAACATTCCTGAATTTTTTGATGCTTCTGAAGAAAAAGATTTAGATTATTATCTTGAGCACGAAATAGAAGATTATTTTGTAGTTGAAGAAGATAATATAATAATTGGCTCTGGCGGAATTAATTACCTTACTACAGAAAAAATTGCCCGAATTTCGTGGGATATAATTAATCCTAATTCACAAGGAAAAGGAATAGGTAAGAAGTTACTACAACATCGCATTAATCACTTGAAAGGGAATCAAAAAGTAAAAATAATCGAAGTGAGAACGAGCCAACTTGTGTATCAGTTCTATGAAAAAATGGGTTTTATATTAGAAAATGTTGAAAAGAACTTCTGGGCAAAGGGGTTTCATTTATATCAAATGAAATTAAAGAATAAAGATTGATTCTTGTCTCCTACTTAACAGGAAGATCTCTTAAAAAAATATACTTTTCATTTTCATAATCCATTTGGCAATAGTAATGTTCTAATCCATTTGTGACCATTAAATACGTAGCGTTAGCGACCAAGTTGTATCGTGCAATTTGATCAAAAGTTTGTTGTGTTATAGAAATAGAAGGCGCTTTACACTCTACAATTAAAAAGATACTTCCGTCTCGATTATAGACTACAACATCATATCTTTTTATCGTATCCTTAACCTTAAGTTGCTTTTCAACATTAATTAAAGATTTTGAATACTTTTTTTCTGAAATCAAAAACCGAACTACATGTTGCCGAACCCATTCTTCAGGAGTGAGGATTATAAATTTTTTCCTAATTTCGTCAAAGATCAATGTTTTGTTTTCGCTACTTTTGAAACGAAACTGATATTTTGGAAAGTTTAACTGATGCATATAGCAAAGTAACAGTTTCCTTTAGTAGGTTCAAAATTTGCCCGAAGCGTTTTTTCAAATAAATTATAAATCAAAAGCCTCACGTTTAAGCATGCCCTTAGATAAAGCCAAAACCATTATAAACGATATAAAAAGCGGAAACATAAAACCCGTTTATTTTTTAATGGGTGAAGAACCCTATTATATTGATGGCATTGCAAATTATATTGAGGATAAAATTCTTTCAGAAGAAGAAAAAGGGTTTAACCAAATGGTTCTGTACGGTCGTGATGTTACTATTGACGAGATTGTGAGTAATGCCAAACGATACCCCATGATGGCCGAAAGGCAAGTGGTGATTGTAAAAGAGGCACAAGACCTTTCCCGAACCATTGAGAATCTGGTAGCTTATGTTAAAGATCCACAACCCACCACGGTATTGGTGCTTTGCTACAAGTATAAAAAACTAGATGCTAGAAAAAAGCTAGCCAAGGAAATTAAAAAAACCGGTGTTCTTTTTGAAAGTAAAAAACTGTATGAAAATCAAGTTCCCGATTGGATTAAGCGAGTTTTAGCGGGAAAAGGGTATACTATTACGCCTAAAGCCGCGCAAATGCTTACAGAGTTTTTGGGTAATGATCTAAGCAAGGTAAACAACGAACTGCAAAAACTGCAACTCATTATACAGCCTGGTGAGCAAATAACCCCACAACTTATTGAACGTAACATTGGGATAAGCAAAGACTTTAATAACTTCGAACTACAAAACGCCATTGGTGCACGCGATATTAAAAAGGCATATTCCATAGTTCAATATTTTGGGCAAAACCCGAAAAATAATCCAATGGTTATGACGGTGGCACTCATGTATTCATTCTTTTCAAAGCTGCTAAAATACCATGCATTGAGTGATAAAAACCAAGCTGCAAGAGCATTAGGAGTGAGTCCTTATTTTATTAAAGATTACCAACTTGCAGCTCGCAACTATCCCATGAAAAAAGTAAGTGCTATAATTAGTAGCATTCGTGAGGTGGATATGAAAAGCAAAGGTGTTGGCGCCGCCAATATTGAACAAGGCGGCTTATTAAAAGAAATGTTAGTCAAAATTTTCAATTAACTATCTTGTCTTTATCAATTACTTTCTATCCAACGAAAACCGTCCCGAACCTAACAATGCGATTGCCGTAAAACCAAATAAGTAAAGCAAAGCCATCTCTTTAGTGCCAAGCGGGTCACTTCCATGAACAATAAAAGCAGCAACTGCCATAGTAATTATGGTAGGAATAGCTGCAATTCGTGTTTTTAACCCTAGAATAATAAGTAAAGGGCAAATAGCTTCGCCAATTACAGTTAAAATTAAAGAAACGGTAGGTCCTAACCCAATAGGATCGCCAAACTGAATATCACCTTGAATAAGGTTCAGTAACTTCGGGATACCGTGTGTAAGCATCATCCCTGAAAATGTTAAACGTAAAAAAAGTAAGCCAAAATGATAGGTAGAATTCATAATATGGGGTTAGAGTAGTTAATAGCTATAAAAATAGAAATTTAATTTATAACTATCACCCTAACTTTTTTTTTACCTAAAATTAATATATCTCTCTCATCTGCTATCATATTGTAAAATTCTTTACACTAATTTAAATTTTAGCTAAGACTGCTAATACATACTCCTGCTACTTTAGCTTCAAATTAAAACCAAATTGATATAATGAAAAAAATTACTTTTTTTGCAGCTTTCTTCATGAGTGCTGTTGCATTTTCACAAATTGAAACCATTGCAGAAACAAGCTTTGAAGAGCCTGCTATTGGTAGTCAATATACCGATACGGGAGACGCTTCGGTTGCACACGACCTTATAAATAATACAGATGAGGCACCGGTAGACTTTACACAAGTAGCTACTGAAATAGGTTTCGATGCCAAATATGAACCTTATGATACGCCAAGTAGCGGATTAACAGATGGTGATTTTGTAGGTGTAACCGATTTTACGGGCGATGTAACAAACTACACCGACGGAATTCAAGGTTATCAAATGTCTGATACGGATGGAAACATGATTGTTGAATTTGACGCTGTAGACTTTACAGGTTATACAAACAATACTATATCGGTTGATTATTTTGTAAACGAAACCGGTTATGAAGGTGACGGTACTGTAAACGAAAGTAGCAATGATCGCATTCGTATTTACGTTATAGATGAAACAAATAGTACTGAGGTCGATATCCTTAATACGGAAGGAACTGATATTAATGATTTAAGCATTGAAGGTGCTTGGATAACTGAAAGCATTTCAGTACCTGATAACATTACAGCAAAATTAGTTGTTGAAGTACGCACCAATTCTTCTTCTGAAGCGCTTTACCTTGATAATATCAAGTTTGAAGGAGAACCTGCTGCAAATCCGTTGGAACTTACCATTACTGAAATCTTTTCTGGACAAAGCGGAACCGATTTAACAGCAGATTGGTTCGAAATCACAAATAATGGAACAGTAGCTTGGGAAGCGGGCGTAAGTGAAGATTTATATTACGATGATGAATCTGCTGAACCGGCCGATGCCGATATCATTCAAGGAATTACTGAAATTCAGCCAGGTGCTAAAGTGATTGTTTTAATTACAGGTAACATGGCAGATGTTACCACATTTACAGATGTTTGGAGCCCCGTAATAGATTTAACAGGTGTTCAAGTAGGGTATACCGACGGTGCCGGTTTAGGTGGCGGCGGAGATGCTGTTACTTTATGGTTAGGCGATCCTGCGAGCACATCGGCAATTGATAGTGCTTCATACCCAGATACCGATGCTAATGATGGTCAGTCGTACGATATTGAACTAGCTGCTTTTAGTGTAGTTGGTAATGCAAATGGAGCTGTCGAAACTATTGCTCAAGGTGGTGACGCTAATGATGTACCTAATATTGCTTCCCCAGGTGATGGTGCTTCTTTAGCATCATTCGAACTTACCATTACTGAAATCTTTTCAGGACAAAGTGGAACCGATTTAACAGCAGATTGGTTCGAAATTACAAATAACGGAACAGTAGCTTGGGAAGCGGGCGTAAGTGAAGATTTGTATTACGATGATGAGTCCGCTGAACCAACCGATGCCGATATCATTCAAGGAATTACTGAAATTCAGCCAGGTGCTAAAGTAATTGTTTTAATTACAGATAATACGGCAGATGTTACCGCGTTTACAGATGTTTGGAATCCCGTAATAGATTTAACAGGTGTTCAAGTAGGGTACACAGACGGTGCCGGTTTAGGTGCTGGTGGGGATGCTGTAACACTATGGGCAGGCGATCCTGCGAGCACTTCGCCAATTGATAATGCTACATACCCAGATACTGATGCTAATGACGGTCAGTCATACGATGTTGAACTAGTTGCTTTTAGTGTAGTTGGTAACGCAAACGGCGCTGTAGAAACTATTGCTCAAGGTGGTGACGCTAATGATGTACCTAATATTGCTTCCCCAGGTGATGGTTTAGCTGTTTCACAGACTGTTATAGCTTTTGATGAAGCATATAATTCAGTTTCTGAAGATGCAACAGAAGTAACAATCACAGTAACCCCTTCAGAAGCTGTAGCTATTGAAGCTACCGTAGATGTAATATTGAATGGAGGCGGAACAGCAGTTGAAGGAACCGACTTTACCTTTACTGCTTCCGAAACAGTAACTTTCCCTGTTGGAAGTGATGCTGCTCAAACCATAACAATTCCTATTCTAGACAATACAGATGATAACAGCGATGTGTTTTTTGTAATTGAATTAGAGAATGCGATCAATGCAATTGTTTCGGGGAATGACGTTCACTCAGTATATATTTTAGATAATGATACCGTGGTTCCAGAAACGGATGCTTCTGTATTAGACGTTAATTACCTCGCTAGTTATTTGGTAGATGCAGATGGCACTGCCGAAATCACTGCTTACGATGCTAGTACACAACGATTATATGTAACCAATTCAGCTTCAATTGAAGTAGTAGATTTTTCAAATCCTGAAAATATTCAGCCGTTAGCTACTGTAAATGTATCAGATTTTGGCGGAGTAAGTGTACAGAGTGTGGCTACTAAAAATGGTATCGTAGCAGCTGCTGTTTCAGTAGATCCTGTAACAGACAATGGTTTGGTTTTATTTTCAGATCTTGATGGAAATAACCCAGTAGCTGTTGAGGTTGGTGTTTTACCTGATATGATTACATTCTCACCCGATGGAAACCTATTATTATCAGCAAACGAAGGTCAGCCAAGTGATGATTATTCAATCGATCCTGAAGGGACCATTTCAGTAATTGATGTAAGCGGAGGTTTAGCTTCCATTACACAAGCAAGTGTAACTACGCTTAACTTTAATGCTTTCGATGCTTCCGAAGCAGATTTAATTGATGCTGGTGTTCGTGTTTTTGGTCCGGGAGCTTCCGTTTCACAAGATTTGGAGCCTGAATATATAGCTGTTTCGGCTAATTCTCAAAAAGCATATGTAACGCTTCAGGAAAACAACGCTTACGCAATTGTAGATCTTGTAGCTATGGAAATTACAGATGTTATTTCTTTCGGATTAAAAGATCATAGTCTTCCTGAAAATTCATTGGACCTTTCAGATGAAACAGATTTTATCTTCAATGCTTCGTGGCCAGTAAAAGGGATGTATATGCCAGATGCTATTTCCTTTTACGAAGTGAACGGGACAAGTTACATCGTTACAGCAAACGAAGGTGATGCTCGTGAGTATGATACGTTCGAAGAAGAACGAAAAATTGGAGATAGCGATTATACGCTAGACCCTGCAGTCTTCAGTAATATTGACATTTTAGAATTAGACTCAAATCTGTCTCAAATAGCCGTAACAAATGGTTCTGGAGATGCTAATGGTGATGGGTTGTTTGAAGAGATTCACATTTTCGGTGGTCGTTCCTTCAGTATTTTTGAAGCGGAAACAGGAAACCTAGTTTTCGATAGTGGTAACGATTTTGAAGTTATTACAGCAGCCGATCCTGTTTACGGAGCTATTTTTAATGCAAGTAATAGTAACAACAACCTGAAAAACCGAAGTGATAATAAAGGTCCTGAGCCAGAAGGTGTATTGGTTCAAGAAATCAATGATGAATTTTATGCTTTTATCTTATTAGAGCGTATAGGTGGTGTTATGGTTTACAATATTACAGATCCAGCTAATCCAGTATTCTTACAATATGTAAACAGTAGAGATGCTGTGGAAGGTGGAGATGAAGCAGGCGATTTAGGTCCAGAAGGGATTGCTTATGTAACTGCTGAGGAAAGCCCTAACGGAAAAGCAATGCTTATTGTTTCAAATGAAGTAAGTGCTACGCTAAGTATGTATACGTTAGATAATGTGATACTTTCAACACCGGAGTTTGGAGTTACTTCAGGAGCGGCGTTTGTATTATACCCCAATCCAGCTAATGATCAAGTATTTGTTAGCAAACCAGGAAGTTATAGCATTTTTGATATAAGCGGACGTTTAGTTGTTGAAGCGATTAATGTGGCTTCTATTAATACATCAAGCTTATCAAGCGGGACGTATATAGTGAAAAACGAAGAAGGTATTTCACAAAAACTTATTGTAGAGTAGTTTTAAGTTTACTATTTGAGTGAAAAGCCACCTCTATTTTTAGAGGTGGTTTTTTTATTTAACTGTATTTTTGCAGCATTAAAACCATTGATTGCATGACAAAATTACGTGCCTGGGCTTCTGCAGCCCGACTTAGAACGCTTCCATTGTCCATTTCAGGAATTCTTACAGCGAGTGCTGTGGCTATTTCCGAAGAAAATTTTAACCTTACTATTTGTATTCTCGCAATTATAACAACATTGGGGTTTCAAATACTATCTAATTTCGCGAATGATTATGGCGATGGCGTAAAAGGTACCGATAATGAAGACAGAGTTGGCCCTATGCGAGCGATGCAAAGCGGGATTTTAAAAGCGAAAGACTTAAAAATAGGGATGATAGTTACTGGAGCATTAACACTTTTAATTGCTACTATGCTAATCTTTAGTGCTTTTGGTAATGAAAACTTTTTGCTTTCTTTTATTTTTTTTAACCTGGGTATTGCTGCTATTATAGCTGCTGTTACCTATACGGTTGGTAAAAAAGCATATGGTTATAGAGCGATGGGAGACCTGTTTGTATTTCTATTCTTTGGTTTATTAGGAGTAATGGGCTGTTACTTTTTATACAGCAAAAGTTTGGGAGATTTAGTAGCTATGCCAGCAATAGTAATAGGATTGTTAAGCGTAGCAGTTTTAAATCTAAACAATATGCGAGATCGCCTGTCTGATGCCAAAGTAAATAAAAATACGCTAGCAGTGGTTTTAGGTGCCGTGAAAGTAAAGCATTATCATACTTTCTTAATAATAGGAAGTTTTATTGTTGCATCACTGTATTTTTTACTGAAAGCAGAAACGATATTGGAGTTCATCCCGTTAGTGGCATTTATACCCTTATTTTTAAATGTGGTCAAGGTGTATAAAAACGATTCACCACCGTTATTAGACCCAGAATTGAAGAAAGTAGCCTTAAGTACGTTCTTATTTTCTATACTTTTTTTAATTACAGTGAGCTTATAGCTTTTTTTTTGAAAAACTTTAACGGTTTTCTTTACTGTGCTTAGTATATTTAAAGAAAAAACCAACACCCATGAAAATTACATTCTACGGTCAAAACAGTCTTGCCATTGAAGTTGGCGGAAAACATTTAATTATAGATCCTTTTATTACAGGAAATGACCTTTCAAAAGATAAAGTTGATATCAACAAGTTAAAAGCGGATTACATTTTACTAACACACGCACATCAAGATCACATTCTCGATGCGGAAGCTATTGCTAAAAATACAGGTGCGACTATCGTTAGTAATTTTGAAATTGCCAATCATTATGAAGAAAAAGGCTTTGATGTTCATCCCATGAATCACGGCGGAGGTTGGCAATTCGATTTTGGATATGTAAAATATGTAAATGCTATTCATACCAGTTCATTTCCAGATGGTAGCTATGGCGGACAACCGGGCGGATTTATAATTGAAGGCGAACACAAAAACATTTACATTGCAGGCGATACAGCGCTGACTATGGACATGAAACTGATCCCAATGCAAACCAAGTTGGATCTTGCTATTTTACCTATTGGCGATAACTTTACAATGGGCGTAGACGATGCAATTATCGCGTGCGATTTTATAGAATGTGACAAAGTATTGGGTGTACATTATGATACGTTTGGCTATATAGAAATTGATCACGAAGAAGCCAAAAAGAAATTTTACGATGCAGATAAAGATTTGATGTTGTTAGACGTTGGCGAATCGATAGAGTTATAGATGAGGGCAAGCTACAAAAAACACACTCTCAATTTTAAACGTCCCAGCGGAACTTCCCGGGGCGTTTTGCGTACTAAAGAAACCTGGTTTTTAATTCTTGAAGAAAAGGGAAAATGGGGTGTAGGCGAATGCGGAATTCTACGAAGCTTAAGTATTGACGACCGCCCTGACTATAAAGATAAGCTGAGGTGGGTTTGTGATAATATTGAAAAAGGAAAAGATTATTTGTATGATAATTTAACCGAATTTCCATCCATTCAAATAGGGGTGGAGACTGCTTTTAAATCGTTTCGGGCAAAAGATCCTTTTCAAATTTTCCCTTCGGAATTTTCAAAAGGCTTCAAAGCTATTCCAATAAATGGACTTATCTGGATGGGCGATAAAAGTTTTATGAAAGAGCAAATTTCAGAAAAACTGAAAGAAGGGTTTCGATGTATAAAAATGAAAATCGGCGCAATCGATTTCGATACTGAAATTGAACTGTTGAAAAGCATCAGACAAGAATTTTCTGCTTCCGAAATAGAGTTAAGGGTAGACGCCAACGGCGCTTTTGCAACAGCTGAAGCATTGGAAAAACTAAAAATTCTTTCAGAGTTAAATTTACATTCTATTGAGCAGCCCATTAAACAAGGGCAATGGCAAGAAATGGCACGATTGTGTGAAGAAACACTACTTCCTATTGCGTTGGATGAAGAGTTAATAGGCGTGTTTTCTTCCGAAGGAAAAAAGAAGCTCTTACAAACCATACAACCACAATACATTATTTTAAAACCAAGTTTAATTGGAGGCTTTCAAGGCAGTGACACTTGGATTGATTTGGCCGAACAAATGGGGGCAGATTGGTGGATAACTTCAGCTTTAGAAAGCAATGTAGGTTTAAACGCTATTTCGCAATATACTTTTACAAAAAAAGTTACCTTGCCACAAGGTTTAGGAACAGGTAGTTTATACACCAATAATATAGATTCACCCCTAAAAGTATGTAACGGAAGCATACAATATGATACTAACGAACAGTGGGACCTGTCCTTACTAAACAAATAAAAATAAAACGGAAATTTAATGTTTATAAAGCAAGCTTTTAACTACTTACACGATTCTTGGCGCTATGTGGTTGGCGCTATTGTAATTTTTTTAGTCTCTCAATTAGGAGCAATTCCTTTTGCTTTAATTACCGCGTTCAAATTAATGCAAGAAGGGGGAGATATTACTTCCTTAGACGATCCGGCTACTTTAATGACGGTTTTAGACTCTAATTTGACACTGTTTTTAATGCTTTTAAGTTTTGTATTTGGATTAATTGCTGTAGTGGTGGTAGTAAAATATCTTCATAAACAGCCTTTAGTTGCTGCAACAACAAGCAGAAAGAAAGTAGATTGGGGGCGTATTTGGTTTTCATTTTTATTAATAGCTATCACAACAATTGTTTTAACGGTAATTGATTATTACGGAAACCCCGATGATTACGTAGTTCAATTTGAAGCGGTACCATTCTTAATTTTAGCGGTTATTGCAATTCTTATGATTCCCTTGCAAACCAGTTTTGAGGAATACCTATTTCGTGGGTATTTAATGCAAGGTATCGGTGTGATGGCAAAGAACAGATGGTTGCCATTGATTATTACATCAGTAGTTTTCGGCGGACTTCACTTTTTTAATCCAGAGGTTGATAAATTGGGTAATATTATTATGGTTTATTACATTGGTACTGGTTTCTTTTTAGGATTTATAACCTTAATGGACGAAGGAATGGAACTCGCCCTTGGTTTTCACGCCGGTAATAATTTAATCGCTGCTTTGTTGGTAACAGCAGATTGGACGGTATTCCAGACCAATTCTATTTTAAAAGATATTTCAAACCCCACGGCAGGATTTGATATTTTAGTTCCTGTCTTGGTTATGTACCCGGTTTTTAT
Organism: uncultured Marixanthomonas sp.; assembly: GCF_963974425.1. Taxonomy (NCBI): domain Bacteria; kingdom Pseudomonadati; phylum Bacteroidota; class Flavobacteriia; order Flavobacteriales; family Flavobacteriaceae; genus Marixanthomonas; species uncultured Marixanthomonas sp. The sequence continues at coordinate 49,782 of NZ_CAXBCK010000016.1, read as the reverse complement.
AGGTATCATGGCTTGGAAATACAAATGGACCAATTGGAGCGAAAAGCTCTTCGGAAAAGTAACGCCACCCATAAAACCTTCCGAAGAAATTATAGAATCTTAGTTTAAACTTTATGGAACTCCCTTTTCATTCTGCTTTTACCTTCAACGGACTTCAATATGAAACTAGAGAAGAGTTACACAGTTTTGCTGAAAGCTTGCAAAATGAAGGGGATGAATACGAAATTCATATAGGCGATTTTATAATAGCTTGGTTAGATGATACCGACTTCGTAAAAGTAAAAACCTCTGGCTCTACCGGAAAACCAAAAAAGATCCAATTATCTAAAAAGGCAATGGTCAATAGTGCTAAAGCAACGGCTGCCTATTTTAAGTTAGGGAAAGGTACTTCTGCATTACTTTGCTTACCGGCTAATTATATTGCTGGTAAAATGATGCTGGTACGAGCGATGGTCATGGGTTGGAATTTACATGTGGTCGCTCCAGAAAAAGATGCATTAACACAGTATGATAACGATTATGATTTTGTGGCAATGGTACCGTATCAAGTGCATCATTCACTGTCAGATTTAAATAAAGTAAAAAAAATAATCATTGGTGGCGGACCTGTTTCAAAAGAATTGGAAGAGGCTTTACAGTCAGTTTCCACCGAAGCTTTTGGTACGTATGGAATGACCGAAACCATTACACATATTGCTGTACGACGTATTAACGGTCCTGCGCGTAGCGAAACGTTTTCTGCTTTACCCAATGTGAAATTTTCACAAGATGAACGGGATTGTTTGGTTATTTCGGCACCAGATATTTCCGAAGAAAAAGTAATTACGAATGATGTGGTAGCGTTACAATCACCAACTTCTTTTGTTTGGTTAGGACGCTTCGATAATGTAATTAACAGCGGTGGTGTTAAAATATTTCCTGAAAAAGTAGAAGAAAAACTTTCCGAAAAAATTATGGAACCTTTCATCATTGCTTCTGAAAAAAATAATGAATTAGGGGAGCGCGTTATTTTAGTTATTGAAACAAAATCTAATTCTATTCCCGATTACTCTGATGTGTTCAAAATACTTTCAAAATACGAACGACCCAAAAAAATTATTAGCCTTTCTAGATTTCCGTATACCGAAACCGGTAAAATCAAGCGTGGAGCGGTTTTAGAGTTACTTCAGAAATATAAATAATCCTTTCTTTTTAGCTTTAAAAGTAATGTAGTTTTAACTTTGGTTTCATTTTTGATATTTCTTAACTAAGAATAACAAATCACTCTTAAAACCAATTCATTATGAAAACATTTGCTACCCTTATTTTTGCTTTTTTTGCTACAATTGCACTAGAAGCTCAAGAAATCACCGTAACCGGAACAGTAACCGATGAGAGTAACATTCCATTAATAGGAGTGAACGTAGTTATAACGGGATCTAGTAACGGAACACAAACAGATTTTAATGGAAAGTATGAATTAAAAGCTAAAATAGGACAGAAATTGAAGTTTAGCTATGTGGGGTACGAAACCGTAGAACGAAAGGTAAAAGATAAAAAACCTATGAATGTGCAGATGCACACTGGAGCACAACTAGAGTCAGTTGTTGTTACTGCTTATGATGCAAGTCAAATTATGAGATCAAAAGTGTCTGGGGTCCCAATTCCCCGGTCTCCATACCCTGTAAACAATCAAGTTTCCAACAACGAATCATACGATAAGATTGAAGAAAACATTTTTAAAATGGTAACAACTGCACCACTATCTACTTTTTCAATTGATGTGGACAAAGCTGGGTATAGTAACATTCGCCGGATGATAAACAACGGTCAAAAAATACCAAAAGATGCCGTGAAGATTGAAGAAATGATTAACTACTTCAATTACGATTATCCACAGTCAAAACGTAATGAGCCATTTTCTATTACTACAGAAGTAGCCAGCTCTCCTTGGAATACAAACACTAAATTGGTTAAAATAGGTTTGAAAGGAAAAGATATTGCGACTGAAAATACACCAGCAAGTAACTTAGTGTTTTTGCTAGATGTATCGGGTTCTATGAATTCAGAAAACAAATTAGGGTTGTTAAAATCAGCTATGGAAGTGCTAGTTGATAAACTTCGAGAAGAAGACAAAGTGAGCATCGTCGTGTATGCAGGAGCCGCAGGTACTGTTTTAGAACCTACCAACGGTAACAACAAAGAAAAAATAATGGAGGCCATTGACAAGCTAAGAGCTGGGGGTTCTACTGCAGGTGGCGAAGGGATTAAATTAGCATATAAAATAGCTGAAGAAAATTTCATAAAAGACGGTAATAATCGTGTCATCCTTGCTACCGATGGTGATTTTAATGTAGGTGCTTCGAGTGATAGAGCGATGGAAGATTTAATTGAAGAAAAGCGAGAAAGTGGAGTGTTTTTAACCTGCTTAGGTTTTGGAATGGGTAACTATAAAGATTCTAAAATGGAAACTTTAGCTGATAAAGGCAACGGAAACCACGCGTATATCGATACCATGCAAGAAGCGAAGAAAGTATTGGGTACAGAATTCTTCGGGACCATTTATACCATAGCTAAAGATGTAAAACTACAAGTAGAGTTTAACCCTAAAAAAGTACAAGCGTATCGATTAATTGGTTATGAAAACAGACTCTTAAACGATGAAGATTTTAATGATGATACCAAAGATGCCGGCGAATTAGGAAGTGGACACACCGTAACCGCTCTATACGAACTGATTCCGGTAGGGGTGAAAAGTGAATATTTAAAGGATATTGAGGACTTAAAATACACCAATACCATTAATACTTCTAAAACGGATGAGTTGCTTACAGTAAAATTTAGATATAAAGAACCGGATGGGGACAAAAGCAAGTTAATTGTCAAAACATTGAAAGATAACAATGCTGATATAAAGAGGACATCAGAAGATTTCCAGTTTTCTGCAGCCGTAGCGCTGTTCGGACAACAGCTTCGTGATTCTGATTTTATTGCAACTAAAAGTAGAGAAGAGGTTATTCGTTTAGCCGAAGCAGGCAGAGGGAAAGATAAAGAAGGATACCGAGCTGAGTTTATCAGGTTAGTGAAGAGTTATAAGTAATTCTTTTATTTGGCATTCTATTCTTCGTGTTTTCGATACAAATTCGTGATCCCTATCGGGCTCTCGAATTCACTCAAACACCTTTAATTTATAGCTTTTGACTAATGAACTTCAGTCTCTTTCGGTGCCTGAATGCTCCGACGATAGGAGGGGTGTATCGAAGGCCCAACATCCATTACACCTGTAAAACTCCCATATTAAACTTCTTTTCAATAGGAGCGTGGTTTGCAGCTTCAATGCCCATACTAATCCATTTTCGGGTATCAAGTGGGTCGATTACAGCATCAGTCCAAATTCTAGAGGCAGCATAATACGGTGAGATTTGCTCATCGTAACGGTTCTTAATTTTATCGAACAATTCTTTTTCTACTTCCGGAGTAATTTCTTTTCCTTGTTTTTTAAGTGAAGCGGTTTCAATCTGCAATAATACTTTGGCAGCACTATTTCCACTCATCACGGCTAGTTCGGCACTTGGCCAAGCCGCAATTAATCGTGGGTCGTATGCTTTTCCGCACATTGCATAATTACCAGCACCATAACTGTTTCCAATGACAATAGTGAATTTTGGTACCACACTATTACTTACAGCATTTACCATTTTAGCACCATCTTTTATAATACCACCGTGTTCACTTTTACTGCCTACCATAAAACCAGTAACATCTTGTAAAAACACCAATGGAATTTTCTTTTGGTTACAGTTTGCTATAAATCGGGTTGCTTTATCAGCACTGTCGCTGTAGATAACACCACCAAACTGCATTTCGCTGGGTTTGGTTTTAGCTTTCGTGGTTTTTACCAATTTTCGTTGATTGGCAACAATACCAACTGCCCAACCGTCAATACGAGCGTACCCCGTTAAAATAGTTTGGCCGTAGCCTTTTTTATATTCTTCAAAATCACTGTCGTCTACCAAACGATGTATTATTTCACGCATATCGTATTGTTCGGTACGTGATTTTGGTAGTATTCCGTAGATTTCTTTAGGATCTTCTTTTGGCTTAACTGCTTTATCCCTATTAAAGCCAGCTTTGTCAAAATCGCCTATTTTTGAAACAATATTCTGTATTTTGGTTAACGCATCTTTATCATCTTCAGCTTTGTAGTCGGTTACGCCACTTACTTCAGAGTGCGTAGTAGCACCTCCTAGATCTTCGTTTTCAATACTTTCACCGATAGCCGCTTTTACTAGGTAGCTTCCTGCAAGAAAAATACTCCCAGTTTTATCAACTATTAATGCTTCATCGCTCATAATGGGTAAGTAAGCACCTCCGGCAACACAACTTCCCATGACGGCAGCAATTTGGGTTATCCCCATACTACTCATCACAGCATTGTTGCGGAAAATTCTTCCGAAGTGCTCTTTATCAGGAAAAATCTCATCTTGCATCGGTAAGTATACACCGGCACTGTCCACTAAATAAATAATAGGAAGTTTATTCTCTATTGAGATTTCCTGTGCGCGTAAATTCTTTTTTGCGGTAATAGGAAACCAAGCTCCTGCTTTTACCGTCGCATCGTTTGCAACTACAATACATTGTTTCCCTTTTACGTAGCCAATTTTAACTACTACACCACCACTTGGGCAACCGCCGTGTTCTTCATACATTCCTTCGCCAGCAAAAGCACCAATTTCAATACTTGGTTTTTTAGAGTCAAGTAAAAAATCAATACGTTCCCTAGCTGTCATTTTACCTTTGGCGTGGTGTTTTTCTATTCGTTTTTCGCCACCGCCCAATTTAACTTTGGCGAGTCTCTTTTTAAGATCGGAAACTGATAGTTTATTGTGGTCTTCGTTTTTATTAAAGGTCATATCCATAATAGTGGTTGCAATTTCCCCAAAAATACGAAACTATGACATTTTGGTACGGTAAATCTCTATTTTATTCCCGATATTTGTCTCTGCTAATAAGTTAAGGCAAACCCGCGTCTAATTGTATTCAATATTTTTATTAAATTTAATACTAAGGCGCATTTTAAGGATGAAAATTTTATGATGAATAAGAATACCGTATTGGCGTGGGCCACTTTTATAATGATTGTAGTAGGCGTTGCTTTAATAGCAATGGGTGCTTTTAGATATGACGATGTAGCCGGATGGGGCTTCGCCTCTGTAGGAATTGGTTTTTTTGCGATTGCTTGGGTATTTAATGCCCTAAAAGGAAGGGTATAACCACTCAATAAATATATGATTTCAGAAAATACCATTCGTACTGTACTGCAAAACCACCTTGCCGGTGGGAAGGCTTTTATGCCCTTAACGGATATGTTTTCAGAAATTACTTTTGAAAAAGTAGGAGAACGGCCCTATAATCTGCCATATTCCTTTTATGAGCTGTTTTACCATATTACCTATGCACAGAAGGATATTTTGAAATTTTGTATTTCTGAAACATACACAACACCAAATTGGCCAGATGATTATTGGCCGAAACAACAAGCGCCAAAAAGTAAAACCGATTGGCAACAATTGCAAGAAGACTATTTGAAAGATAGTAAAGAATTAGAACAATTGGCAGAAAATGAAGCTCTTACGAAAGTAGTTCCAACTGGAGAGGACCAAACGCTATTTCGGGAAATCCTTTTGGTTATAGAGCATACCGCATACCACACAGGACAACTTGCGGTAGTACTGCGATTATTGGGCCTACACAACAAGTAGTGTCTTTAAAATAATTAGAATAAGAAACGAAAGGTGGCTGAGCGTAGTCGAAGCCACAAATAATAATAGAAACTAAGATTTTCGCCCTTGCGGAAATAAAAAATAAATTTTTTATGTCTGACGATAAAAAAGTAATTTTCTCCATGTCTGGTGTAACCAAGACGTTTCCAAGCGCTCAAACACCAGTGCTTAAAAACATTTATTTAAGCTTTTTCTACGGTGCCAAGATTGGTATTTTGGGATTAAACGGAAGTGGTAAATCTACCTTATTAAAGATTATCGCTGGGAAAGACCAGAATTATCAAGGTGATGTTGTTTTCGCTCCTAATTACAGTGTAGGGATGCTAGAACAAGAACCTGAACTGGACGAAGAGAAAACCGTGATGGAAGTAGTGAAAGAAGGTGTAAAGGAAGTGGTTGATGTTCTAGATGAATACAACAAGATTAACGATATGTTCGGTTTGCCGGAAGTCTATGAAGATGCTGATAAAATGCAGGAGTTGATGGACAAGCAAGCTAAGCTGCAAGATAAAATTGATGCGACCAATGCGTGGGAGTTGGATACTAAGCTAGAAATAGCGATGGATGCGTTGCGTACGCCTGAGAAAGACAAAAAGATAAGCGTCCTTTCTGGTGGGGAACGCCGTCGAGTTGCTTTATGTCGCTTATTGTTACAGCAACCAGACGTGTTACTACTCGATGAACCTACTAACCACTTGGATGCAGAAAGTGTACACTGGTTAGAACACCATTTAGCACAATATAAAGGGACGGTAATTGCTGTAACGCACGATAGATATTTCTTGGATAACGTAGCCGGTTGGATATTAGAATTAGACCGTGGCGAAGGTATTCCATGGAAAGGAAACTACTCATCTTGGTTAGACCAGAAGTCCAAGCGGATGGCACAAGAACAGAAGCAAGCCAGCAAACGTCAAAAAACATTGGAGCGCGAGTTAGAATGGGTAAAGATGGCCCCGAAAGGACGCCAGTCTAAACAAAAAGCCCGTTTGAATAACTATGATAAGTTGATGAGCCAGGATCAAAGTAAACTGGAAGATAAACTAGAAATTTATATTCCTAACGGTCCTCGTTTAGGAACCAATGTGATTGAAGCCAAAGGCGTTTCAAAAGCATTTGATGATAAATTATTATACGATGACCTTAACTTCAAATTACCACAGGCGGGAATTGTAGGGATTATCGGACCAAATGGTGCTGGTAAAACGACCATCTTTAAAATGATTATGGACGAAATTGAGCCCGATAAAGGTTCTTTTGAAGTAGGGGAAACGGCAAAGATCGCTTATGTAGATCAGTCACATTCCAATATTGATCCTGAGAAGAGCATTTGGCAAAACTTTAGTGATGGACAAGAATTGGTGATGATGGGTGGCAAGCAAGTGAATAGCCGTGCGTACCTAAGCCGCTTTAATTTTAGTGGTAGCGAACAAAACAAAACTGTGTCCAAATTATCTGGTGGAGAGCGTAACCGCTTACACTTAGCAATGACCTTAAAAGAAGAAGGCAACGTACTGTTACTCGATGAGCCAACTAATGATCTAGATGTGAATACGCTACGTGCACTTGAAGAAGGGTTAGAAAACTTCGCAGGTTGTGCTGTAGTAATATCTCACGACCGTTGGTTCTTAGACCGTATTTGTACGCATATCTTAGCGTTTGAAGGAAATAGTGAAGTGTATTTCTTTGAAGGTGGCTTTAGTGACTACGAAGAAAACAAAAAGAAACGTTTGGGTGGCGATGTGATGCCAAAACGAATCAAATACAAGAAGTTAATTCGTTAATCTTCTGAATATTTTTTCTGTAAACGAAAGATTAGTTTTAACATATTTAATAACTAAAGCTGTCCGGTTGAGCGCAGTCGAAACCTACTGAGTGCTATACATAAGTAGTTCTCGACTGCGCTCGAACAGACAGTAAATAATACTGTAAATTTCTTCTTATTTTACTTCACCACAAACTGTTTTGAAATAGCATTTCCTTCTGAAACAATTCGTATAAAATAAATTCCTGAAGGTAAATCAGCAATTGAAAAAGATTGTTGACTTGATGCTTCTAAAGAGCCTGAAAACAGATTTTTCACGCTTCGTCCGGTGTTATCATACACCGTTATAGTTCCCTCGCTGGTTAACGAATGGCGTATATTTAATTCTGTAGTAGCAGGAACAGGGTAGAGTGTTACTTCTTCTTTCGTAACAGTGTAATTTTCAGTTCCTAATACAATAGTGCTAATATCATAACTATGAATAGACCGCCCATACGTTCCTGCGTATAAAGTTTGGGTGGGTTCGTGCATTTTTAAGTCGCGGGTAAGCGTCATAGGCAATTCGTTCCCGAGTACGGTCCAATTAGCACCATCGTTTTCAGAATACCAAACATTGACATCGGTAGCCACAAATAGTAGGCTTTCATCTGCCGTTAGTATAAGGTCATTAACTGGTATTTCAGGTAAATTACCCGAAATATCAATCCAATTTTGTCCGCCGTCTTCAGTTTTAAATACGTGAGGAGTATAGTCTAATCTATTATAGCCCGAAAAGGTTACATACGCAACCATATCATCACTAGGCGAAATTGCTACTGAAGTCACATATCGGTCTGGAAGACTAGCACTTATATTTTCCCAAGTATCACCTCCATCAAAAGTTACGTTCACGTTTCCATCATCGCTACCTGTATAAATTGTTTCTAGGTTTAAATATGAAGGAGCAATCGCAGTCAAAGTTCCGTATGTAAGCGAACCGCTTGGATGCTGTCCATTAGTAAGGTCTGGACTTATTGGTGACCAAAATTCTGCGTGGGTTGATGAATATAAACGTTGGGTTCCGTAGTACACCATTTCCGTATTAAAAGGCGAAATTACTACTGGCGTGTTCCAATTGTTTCGGTCGCTGCCACTAATACCAGTAGTTGCTCCTGAAAAGGTGGCGCCTCCATTAGTGGAACGCCCTAAATTTCCGTATTGCGATTCTACATAAATATAATTATTGTCTACTGGGTCAATCCCTACGTGAAAACCATCACCTCCCCAAACTGCTTCCCAATCATCAGCGCTGGCAGTTGTGGTTCTAATGGTATTGTTATCTTGGGTACCACCATATAGATTTTGTGGTGCTAAATTATCTACTTCGATATTGTAAAACTGTGTAATGGGTAGGTTTTCAAATTTCGTCCAATTATTTCCACCATTCTGTGAAATATAGGCTCCACCATCGTTTCCTGCTAAGAGAAAATCATTGTTATTGGTAGAATATTCCAAGGCGTGGTGATCTACGTGCATCCCACTTATGTTACTCCAACTATCACCGCTGTTGTTACTTCTGGCTAACTGAAACCCAATCACCCAAACCGTTTCGGGATCGGTAGGGTCTATACGAACGTTTCCAAAGTACCATCCAAAACTGGAATCAATACCTGTTAAAGCACCTAAAGTAACTAGATTCCACGTAGCTCCATTGTCGGTAGATTTATACAAACCATTAAACTCATTGGTTATTTCATCGGTAGTAAAACGTGCGTATACGGTTGATGGGTCTGAAGCCGATACAGCCAAACCAATACGCCCAGTTTGTGTAGAAGCAGCAGGTAAACCATTGCTAGTCCCTAATTCTTCCCAGGTATCACCTCCATCCATAGAACGGTGAATAGCTGAGGTAACCCCGGCATAATCCCGTTGCCAAGGTTGACGAGTACGTTCCCACATAGCGGCATACAGTATATCGGTATTTTGTGGGTTCATCGCTACATCAATAGCAGCAGTAGAATCCGTTACGTGTAATACTTGCTCCCAATCTGTTCCGCCATTGGTAGTACGGTAGACCCCGCGCTCTGGATTATGGCCGTATAATGTTCCGGTAGCAGCTACAAACAGACGATCAGAATCGGTAGGGTCCACAGCGATACGTCCAATATGCTGACTTTCCCCAAGACCAATGTTACTCCAAGTAGCACCTGCATCATTAGAGCGATAGACACCATCTCCAAAAAATGCACCTGAGTTGGAGCTACCGTTTGCTTCTCCGGTTCCTACATATATAATATCAGCATTAGAAGGAGCGATGGCAAGATCACCAATAGACATAGGGCCTACTTCATCAAAAATAGGTGACCAATTAGTACCTTGATCGGTTGTTTTAAAAATCCCTCCAGTGGCTGCGGCAACATAAAGTATATCGTCACTATCTGGTGAAATAGCTACATCGGTTATTCTGCCGCCAGTATTTAAAGGGCCTGCCAACGTCCAATCACTTCCGTTTTGATTTCTATTATTTACTATCGATTGTACACGTGTTTTGGCTTTTTGTAAAGCCGAAACATCTATGTAATTATCGGGGTAAGCGCGTTGGTAATACATCCAGTCGCTGGGGTATTCTTCAAAATAGGCTTCCGTTTCGTTTACACGGGCTTCTGGTTCTATTTCCGAAAAGACCAAAATATAAGTAAGTATAGAGCTAATAGCGACTAGTAATAGGAAGTAAAAAGTTTTCATAAGTAGTAGTTAAAATTCTAAATTCTTTTAAAAATACTATAAATTAGCCTATTATAGTGTTAAACCTGATACGTGATTTTTAGTTTAATAAGTGAAATGAAGTATCTATCAACAAACCATCCTTATGTTTAAAAAGTATTTGCTTGTAATAATCGTACTATCGCTTTTTACCGCTTGCGGCAGTAAAAAACAGATTGCTGAGGTTACCCTCGGTACCGAGCAGACCCTTGCCTATAAAAGTTTAGGCAATGGCGTAGCTGCTATTTCGTTGCTGTTTTTTAAAAACAATACCTTCCAGTTGAATTTTAAAAGCATCCCTCAACCGGAAACTGATGACAAACCTGTAGTACGTTCCGAGAAAGGAACCTACACCGGGGAGGGCAATTGGAAAACATTACAGTTTTTAAGCAATGGTTTTGATGCCACCGCTCTATTTGACGCCCAATACAACAACCCTAATGAGGTGGAAGTACTTAGTGAGAATACCGTAAAAGTAAATACTGATGAGCAGGCGATTACTATCTGGGGCATTTTATGTGAGCGGGAGTAGAAGAGAAGTCATTTCTCATATCTTTTCTTCTTAATCCATCCCTAATGCATTTCCATGCTAAATTTAATATGTTTCCTTTTCTAGGAATCAATACAGCTAATAACCAAAAATTATGCTACAGCAGGTTTTATTGGAGCAGCTTATTGGGCATAGCTTATGCAAAGAAGTATTTGAAGAAATGAATGCTGAAAATGTAAATAGATACTCTTTTTTTAATTGAAGTACCTATTTAAATAAATCTCTTGAATTTCAGGTTTTAAAGTATCTTTGAAACCACATGAGTAAATTGGTACAAATAAGAGTTTTGCCGCGGCAACAAGAAGATGAAGCTTACATACTAGAATTAGCGCTGGAAAAAGCAAAGTTTCGGAAAAATGAAATTAAAGATTGGCGCATACGAAAACGTTCAATTGATGCCAGAAACAAAGTGGTAAAGCTTAATCTGCAAATTGAATTATGGCAACATTCAGATACGCGCGAGAATATTCCTGCCTTTAAACCTCAGGAAGTTTCAGAAAAAAGACAAATTGCTATTATTGGTGCAGGTCCAGCAGGTTTGTACGCTGCCTTGCGGGCCATTGAAGCCGGAATAAAGCCTATTGTTTTTGAACGCGGAAAAGATGTTCGTTCCAGACGTCGCGATTTGGCTAAAATTAATAAGGAACAAACAGTAAATTCGGAGTCTAACTATTGCTTTGGCGAAGGAGGAGCAGGTACGTATTCTGATGGGAAATTATATACGCGATCTAAAAAAAAGGGCAACGTTTTAAAAGCAATGGAATGGTTTGTTCATTTTGGGGCAGATCCTGATATTTTGGTGGATGCGCATCCTCATATTGGTACTAATAAATTACCTCAAATTATAACCGCTATGCGGGAAGCTATTTTGGAATATGGAGGAGAGGTCCATTTTAACTCCAAGCTAACCGATTTAAAACTAAAAGAAAACCGAATAACCGCACTTCAAATTAATGAAGCAAATTGGCATTCTTTTGATGATATTGTGCTTTCTACCGGACATTCTGCTCGGGACATTTTTTATCTATTGCACAACAAGCAAATTAAAATAGAAGCCAAGCCTTTTGCTTTGGGTGTTCGCGTGGAGCATCCGCAAGAGTTAATAGATCACATTCAATATCATGGAGATAGCGATAACCCTTATTTACCGCCGGCTTCCTATGCTTTGGTAGAGCAAGTAGATGGTTTGGGTGTGTATTCGTTTTGCATGTGTCCGGGTGGGATTATTGCTCCTTGTGCTACCCAACAGGATGAGGTGGTTACAAACGGTTGGAGCCCAAGCAAACGCAATAACCCGTATGCTAATTCAGGTATTGTAGTTAGCGTAGCACCCGAGGATCTCCCAAACTATACTCCAGATGATCCTTTTGTTTGTTTGGATTTTCAAAAATCTGTTGAAAAATCTTGCTGGGAAGCTGCCGGAAAAACGCAGCAAGTTCCTGCGCAACGCATGATTGATTTTGTGGAAGGACGATTATCTGCCGATTTTCCGAAGACATCTTATTTACCCGGAATTGTAGGAGCAGACCTCAATCTTGTTTTACCACCCTTAATTTCTAAAAGATTACGAAAAGCCTTTGTTTCTTTTGGTAAAAAAATGAAAGGGTATTACACCAATGAAGCCGTGTTGCATGCCCCAGAAAGCCGAACGTCTTCTCCCGTTTCTATTCCGCGCAACCCAGAGACCTTAGAACATGTGGAGGTGAATGGACTCTATCCTTGTGGGGAAGGAGCCGGTTATGCTGGTGGTATCATCTCTGCCGCGATTGATGGGATTAATTGTGTGGATGCAATTGCTACCAAATATGCCGAAAGATAGAGGGTTCTTATCCTTCACGTAAAATTTTCTCCATCTTTTTACCTTTCGCTAATTCGTCTACCAATTTATCTAAATACCGAACTTGTTTGGTGAGCGGGTTTTTAATTTCTTCTATTCTGTAGCCGCAAATAACACCGGTTATCTGGGGAGCATTCGGGTTTAGGGTTGCTTTTTCAAAGAAGGTTTTAAAGGTGGCTTTTTCATCAATCATTTTCTGCAGATCATTCTTGTCAAAACCTGTTAACCAGTCTATTACTTGATGTAGTTCTTCTTTGGTTCTGCCTTTGCGCTTCACTTTTGTAATATAGTGCGGATATACCGATGCAAATGTCATGGTTGCCATTCGCTCATTATGTTTGGGTGTTGTTTTCATATCATTTCAATCGTATTAATTCGCCTTTTCTTTTTACAACGTTTTTATAGTCCCATTGTATTTCTTTAGATTTCTGTAACCATCTTTTAACGTCGGTCAGGTTTAGCTGGTCTGTTGCGGTGTATCGAATAGCAGCATCTTTAAATTTACCTGTTCCGGTTTTAAGCTTATCTTCTTCAAAATCTGCCCCGCTCCAAAACATCAGTCTAATACAGTCCTTTAATTTGCTATACCCCACAATGGGGTTATTATCTAAAAACCAAACTGGGTGAGCGTGCCATATTTTGCTTTCAGCTTCAGACAGTTCTTTTTCAATAGTTGAAGCCAGTAGGTCACAAACCTCTTTATCAGTTGCTGTTTGCTTTTCGTTATAGGCTTGAATGTCTGGATTCATATGTAGTTTTTTTTAAATATATACCAAAGAACGCTACGTTAGGATTTATTGAGCGGTTTTAAGATAAGGAATTTTTTTAAAAAGTGGCTTTGGGAAAACCTGCTAGTAATTACTCAAATCAGTATAGGGGCCATTATACAATCCTTTAATTTCTTTCCCATCCTCTCTAGTGAAAGAAAACTCTATATGTAACCTAGATTTCGAAAATTCTATAACATTTACTTGTATAGAAGTAGCCATAATTCCAGTAGTGTCTTCTTCTAAAATTATTTCCCCACTGTCCGTATTTATCGTTTGATTATTGATAGAAACATTTAAATAGACCTCATATTCATTTAAAGAAGATAACATCTCTTCTTCCAAGTTTGATTGAAATACCTCTATGCTAACAACGTTTACACCAGAATTTTGGTTTGTATTCAGTATATCTACATTTGCTAATACTATGGCAATTTCTTGAGGGTCATCATTAGCTGTGTTATCATCTCGGAAATAGGCAAATGTTGTTTTGTGAAAATCGTTTTCAAACGTGAATCCATTTTGTAGTTGATCTGGTTCACTGTTACTTTCATCACCTGAAGTACACGACAAAATTATACTGAATACTACCGTTAGAATAAATATTTTTTTAATCATAAAATCATTTGATTACTACGTATTAAAAGCCATTTCTATATTAAACAATCCGTTAAAATGTTCAATTAGTTTGTGTACTTACAGACCAATAATTTCCTGCACAATCATAAAACGAGCCTCTTGTATCTGGGTCGCCGTCTTTGTTCACAGGTTTCTCAATTATTTCACATCCATTGTTAATTGCCAATTTAAACGTTTTAAAAACATCGGGAACATACATATGTAACATGGTGATATGTGCCGGATACGTTTCGGTACTATTGCTGATCATAATAATGCTATCGTCCAGTTTTAGCTCTATATGTGCAATGGTTCCATCGTTGTGGTCAAACCTTCTTAGTTGTGTAACATTGAATATTTTTGTTAGCTGATCTACTAACTTTTCAGCATTATCAACAATTAAATAGGGGGAGAGTGAACCGTAGTTTTTTGGTTTGTAGTTGGTGTGCATTTTCTTGTTTTTTAGAGAATTAAATTAGTGCTTTTTATGTAACAAGATGTTTACAGCAGCATCTATTTTTCTAATATTCCTTTGTCAACACTATTTTCTAGAAGGTCTTTAGCATAACCCCATAGTGTTGTTGAACCTTTTTTAATTGTCTTTTGTTTCCCGTAAACGGTCTCATACTTCACTCCAAACTCTTTCCATGTTCCGCCGTTGTTGGAAGCGTTTTGCAACAAAGGTTCCAATCTATCCATTGATTTTGCAAACTTAGCTTCATTAGAAATACCGTCTTCAAATTCCATCCAAATTTGTAGATATTCCTCCGCTTGTTTTTCAGGTAGCATTCCAAAAATGCGATCCGCACATTTTTTTTCTTCTGCGGTATTTTCGTGATTTTTAGTAGAGTCGTAAATAAAGGTATCGCCAGCATCAATCTCAACAATATCGTGGATTAAAACCATTTTAATAACCTTTAATAAGTCAATTTCAACATCTGAATGTTCACTTAACACAATCGCCATCATCGCCAAATGCCAACTATGTTCTGCATCGTTTTCACGTCTGTCGCTATTAAATAACTTAGTTCGCCTTTGAATGTATTTTATCTTATCTATTTCTTTAATGAACGCTATTTGCTTTACTAAATCTTCTGAGATCATTTTAGGTTATGTTTTTCAAATTATTTCCAGCAGCTTTTCTCTATATTTCTAAAAAGTCAACACATGTGTCCATTTTAAAAGGTATAGTATAAGAAATGCACCTCCTACACCCACGAATATGGCACCTTGCCAATAAAAGGTTCTCGTTCCCCATTGGTTCCACATCTTTTTACCAGATTCTTTTCTAAAATGAGCCCTAGTCATCCTCCAAAAAAGGAAAGTGATTCCTAAAAAAAGCACTATTGCTAGTATCCAAATTTTTGCCATGTGTCTAGGGTTTTAGTGTATTTGTTTTTAAGTGTTGCCATCTGTTGCGTATAACCGCAGTTAGGGATTAAATATAATGAAACCTTTCCGTTTTTACAGATAGTTATAAAGTCGGTGTAAGTTCCGATAATAAATACAGAGTTATTGCAGTTTTGTTATAGGTAGTTTTTTAATCCTCAGTAAGTATCAAACGCTTCAATTTTTTAAGTTGTGTGTCAGATTTCCATAAAATCTGATTCATATCTCTTTCAATCTTTATGTCGGGTTCTGTTCCATATCCGTCAAGGATTTTTCCGTTTTTCTGAAAAGAAACCATGGTGCTTATTTTTCCAAACAACTTTGAATTTGGTAAATCAACCCATTCGCTATTTCCACTGGAGCCATCTGTTGTAACGCCAACAATTTGTATGTTAGGAATTCCTTTGAAAACAGAAACCAAAACTGACGCGGCACTAAACGTTTTTTCGTTGGCTAAAATGTAAACAGGCTTGTTGTAGTAGAAAGCTTGTTTGGATAATTTCTGTCCGTTAAACAATCCAAAATAATACTCACTGAATTTTTTATCGTCCAACTCGTACATTGGTTTAAATGTTTTCAGAAATGTATCTACGCTTGCTTGCTCCCGTTCAGTTAATTCAGAATAGGAAAACAAAAACCTACCGTGTAAACGTTCTATATATTCTTCTGGTAATGGAACTGTTCCTCTTTGTTTTGTAGCGTTTACAACATACACAGAATCGGGATGTACTAAATAGTTTGCGAATTCATAAATTAAATCTCGAGTTCCGCCACTGTTACTTCTTACATCAATAATTAAAGCTTTGCTTTCATGGTGAATAGATTTCATAAAAGAATTAAGTTCGTCAAAAAGAAGAGGAGCTTCATCTTTACTGGACATAGCAGGAATCTTGATGTATGCGATGCTGTCTTTAAAGGTAAAAAGCTGTTTTATTATCTCGGGCTTATTGTATTCTTCATCATCCACAAGAACATATTGACTTTCAAATTTTTCATCCCAAGGGCGTAATCTGTTTGATCTGTCAACTGGTGACACGAGTACTGTTGTGTCTTTTTTATATGCAGCGTCTGAAAGTGTTAATTTAATTTCTTTTGGTAATGATTTGTTGAGAATCTTATAGTTTTTTTGAATATCCCGAATATCTCTAACGGCCATTGTAAAGTATGTTTCTTCAGGAGCCTCTATATCTTCGGGTCGTGTTTTTTGTAAGAAATCTTCAATGTCGATTCCATCAATTTTTTTGATATATGGAAATTTAGGATTTAGTATTTCAAATTCCTTATGCTTATTCAGGTTTAAAACGACCACTTTGCCATTGTGGGGAGCGTACATAAAGGGTAGAAAGAGAGATTCATTTAAACTATACCCTCTTATTGTTGTTAATGAAGAATGTCTGTCACCAATTTTGGCCAAGGTTTTTGTAATAAACAGACCAAAATCTTCAAGTTTTACAGTGTCACCTATTGTTTTTAGATAGTTTTCAAAATCGGTATTGAAATTATACCCGTTTAAGTAGGCATAAGACGATTTATCATTTAGGGTGTTTGTCAGAAATTCAATGTCTTCGTTTATCTGCTTTTTAGTCAGGAAATTATGCTGTGCTTGTAAAGCGATAGCCCATAGGCTGAATAGAACTGTAATCAAGATTTTCGACTTCATCAGCTAGATTTTTTTAGAGTATGCACAAGAGTTGCGGAATAAATATAACCAATCCTTTCTGCTTTTTTGGAGAAATATAAAGTCGGTGTGAGTTTGATTTCAAAAATAAAATACTAATTTTAAAGAACTGAACTAGTGCTTTTCATAGGACACGGTGTTATCTAATACCTTTATTCTCTAAATTATCTTCTATTTTTGAAATTAAACTTTCGCCTCTCAAATTACGAGCAATTATAATTCCATTTTTATCAATTAACAAATTATCAGGTATTCCACTTATTCCATAAATTAAATATGGGTCAGCTTTATTACCATCATCTTGCCAAAGATTAATCCAGTTTAATTCATTTTCTTCTATGGCTTTTAACCATCTTTCTTTAGATTGGTCTTCTGAAACACTAACTATTTCAAATTTATCTTTATTAAATTGTAAGTATGCTTTTCTCAACGTGGGATATTCCTTAATACAGGGACCACACCAAGATGCCCAAAAATCCAATAACAAAAGTTTACCTTCAAAGTCAGACAACCTAATCAACTCGTCTTTTTCGTTGGTCATTGAAAAGTCCACATACTTATCTCCAATTTGCGGATTTTTATTTAATTCTAAAAATCTTTTTACAGACATGCCATAAGATGATTTTTTTACATTCTCACTAAGGTTATTATATAATTCTGAAACAGTTTTTTTGGGTAATGTTGTAGAGTAAAAATCAAGAGTATTAGCACTTACATAAGATTTAGGATTTTTTTTAATAAACTCTCTCTCAATCTTCAGCCAATTTTGCCTTATTTTTTTTAACTTTAAACGTGCATTTATCTTTGAACTATCATTTAATTTATCGTTGGCAACTATTTGTGAGAGGCTGTCTCTACGGTTTCTGTATTCCCAAATAGGATTCCAAAGCTTATCGCTTTCTTTCTGAGAATTAGAACCTTTAATTATTGCTTCTTTAAATTCTCCATTTTTTGCTTTAAACTTTATCTCTCCAGGTTCTAACCAAATGTTAGAGAAGTTTTTTGAATTTTTAACCAATAACTTGTATTGTTTTGGGTGTTCTAAATTACCCTTTATTGTAAATTTACTATCTATTGTTTTAGTTGAATCGACAGTTTGATTATCGAATATTAGGTAAATCCAACTATCATTTTCAATTCCTTCTAATTCTCCTTTTAGAACAAACTGATTATCTGCGATTGGATTTTTACTTTCACTACATCCCAATATTGTTACGAAGGATATAATTCCAATAAGTATTGTTGCTGTTTTCATTAGTTTTTTAGTTTGCAGGTAATGGTTGTATATAACCGCAGTTATGGAATAAATATAACCAATCCTTTCTGTTTTTGTGGAGTAATATAAAAGCGGGTGTACGTTTGCAGAGGAAAATCCTTACTTTAAAAAACTGGACTAGTGCTTTTCATAGGATACGTTGTTAGGTACAGTTATTTTACTTTCCAGCCTTTTTCCGCAAATGCATTCTTAGTGTAATTGTCAGGATTAACTTTAAATTCAAGTTCTTCTTTGAGTTGCAAAAGCTTTGTGTTTTCAGGTTCATATGTTAGTCCTTTTTCACAAGTTTCTAATGCTTTTAAATCATCTCGAATATTATTTCTAATGTTAATTGCTTTACCAAAACAAGTGATTGCATTCGAATGAACCTCTACTTTTGAAAGATTTTCTCCAATATAAAGTGCTTTATCAAAATGCTCATTTGCTATAGTACCTAATTCATATCGTTTTTGTTTTGAATGATAAAAGCTAGTTTTAGTTGCTTGCATAGAGTAACCTTGTGCGAGACCTAAATATATTCTTTGGTCTTCATTATTGATTTTAAGGGCTCTCTCAAAATAATCAATACTTGATTGTATAATTTCTTTTGCTTTATCTCGATTACCTATTCGACTTTTATATTCTAGATAACCTAACTCAATTAGAGCTTCTAAAAATTGATTATCTAACTCAATAGCTATAAGAAATTCTTTCTTTGCTTTTTCATAGGATTCTTTATAAATACCGCTATCTTCAATTTTACCTTTAATTAAATATAGAAATGCAAATTTACTATTCTCTTTAATTAATCTTTCAATTGTAGTAATCGCTGTATCATAATCATAATAGGCAACAGATAAAGCTTTAAGAGCTTCCGTAGCTGCAACTTTTTCTTTATGATTTTTTGCTTGAGAACGATAGAATAAGTTTACACTTTCAGAATTATCAGAATTAAATTTGCTTTTTTCCTGAACAAAATTCTCATAATTACTTATAATTTCTTGTTCGTTTTCTAGTGCTAAAAATTGCTTTGAGAATATTTTAGCTAAGTGTGGAATTGAGTAACCTATTTCTCCACTCTCTGTTTTTTGTTTCAAGCAAAGAGATATTTTTGTAAGTTTTGGAATAGCTTTTAATCCAATATCATCGCTTGAATACCCACTAATATATATTAAATCATCAATTGTTAAAAGTTCCTCTTTTTCTGAAAGAGAGAACACAAATAATAAAGCTTGTTCGGTGTTTGAAAGTTTGTCAATTGACCCTTTAAAGCAAAACCTTAAAATATCTTCGTAAGCATTGCCATTTTTTAAATTTTCAAGTACTGTATTAATAGGTGTGCCTGTAGAAAGCTGGTGGGCAATTAATTGACCTGCTAAAGGCATCCCTTTTGTATACAGATAGAGTTCATCCAAGTTTTCTCCATATAAGCTCGTAAAAGATGCATTATCATCGCCACAAAACAATTTGTATTGCGAATTTAAAAAATCTGGAAATTCTGTTTTTGCATTAAACCCATTTAAGTTAATTCTTGACATATAGAAATCTCCTAGAGTTTCTCTAGTAGTTAAAATAGCTTTAGAATTAATTGGGAAATGCTCAAGAAAAGAAATCAAATCTTTGTCATTTAATGTTTCAAGATTATCTACAATAAGTAAGACTTTATTGTTTTTTAGAAAATTTAAAACAGTTTCTTCTATTTCGTAATCCTCGTTTTCATCTAGTCCCAATTCGATTACAAAATTATATATGTCTTTCAATAACTCTGAATAATTCGCAATGAATTCACTTAAATCCTTAATTCCTTGAGGTGTGTATTTATTTCTTTTAGAACTTGTCCAAATTATAAAGTCAAAGTGATTTTTAAATTCATCATTTTCGACAAGCATAGTTGCAAAATGATGAACAAATGTTGTTTTGCCAATTCCACCAATGCCATCAATTTGGATTAGGCGATTGTTCTTGTTGTTTAATTTATTATTTAAATCGGTTAAATATTCTTTTCGACCAATAAATTCATTGTACATTATCGGTTGTGAACTTACATTCTCTATCACTTTGAAGTTGTTGCTTTTTAGCTTATAAAAAAGATTGTCAGCTTTTATTGAGCGACTTCCTCTTCTGCAATAGACATCTCCTGATTTAAAGACAGTTACATTTTTGCTTTTACCAGCTTTCCAAGAAGCTTTGTTGTATTGTCCATCTTTCTTAAAGGGAATAATAATTTTTGATGGAAAGATATATAATACAAAAAAATATGCTCCATCTATTTCTAACGTATTAGTAATGAATTCTATAGTTCCGTCTGCATAGTTGTCTAAAATATTTGATATGTTCGCTTCGTCTGTATCATTATCACTTCTATCATCTAAACCAATCCATTCAAAACTATTATTCACACCATAAATTAGGTAGCCACCTTTAGAATTAGCAAAAGCAAGCACATCTTTGGCAAACTCAATTTTAGATTTTGTATCCGAAATTGTATAAATTTCCTTGTAATCTAAATCTGTAGATTCAGTTTTTACATTTAAATTTTTTATTCCCTCAATTGTAGATTGGCTTACTAATTGTAATTTTTCTGTCATATTTTCTCTAATTGTGCCTAACTCGTTTATATGAGCACTTTTAATGCTCTTATCTACCTTATTTGGCATGCTATGAGCAATTTTAAGTTTTTAATTAATAATTATAGAAGGGAGTACCCTTCAAATATACCTAAAAAACCCAAGTAAGCAAATCGGGTTATTTTTTTGGTATAGTTTGACAACAAATGACGGCGTTTGACGACCTTTGATCGAGTCTACTAGCTGCTGCAATTGTATGATGGTGATTGACAGTCGTTGCATCCATCTGCATTCAGTTGATAACGGTTGCAGACTTCACCCCAAATTCTAGGGGGTTTGTTCGGGGTTCCTTCGGGGATCCTTCGGGCACGGGTTTGGGTTATTTTCCAAAAATGGAGTTTTTGCGAATAAAGCACGAAGCAAACTAGAGTAAAGGCAGGAAAATACTCGATTTTTATAACAATTGAACCCCTAAAAATTGATCAAGAAGGATAAGAATAGCGCTAAAAACCATAACCCATAAGAGCGTGATGGCTTGAAACCTCCAAGAAAGCGAGTATTGCTTGGTAATATAGTATAACAAATACAGTAAAAAGGTACTAACCAATACCGGTATGGTGTAGGTGCCCAACCCTAAAAATTGGCTAATGCGCCCTTCATC
The DNA here is from genome assembly GCF_963974425.1 of uncultured Marixanthomonas sp. NCBI lineage: Bacteria > Pseudomonadati > Bacteroidota > Flavobacteriia > Flavobacteriales > Flavobacteriaceae > Marixanthomonas > uncultured Marixanthomonas sp. Next base: position 28,191 of record NZ_CAXBCK010000016.1, on the reverse strand, counting down.
GTTTGGATTTATAAAATTCATCCCTCCGGCCAAAAGTCGCATATAAAAAGCAGTAAATAATAATGGGTATAGGTATAGATTCCAGCGGTTATATTTCAAAAAGAGAAAAACCACTACGGCTTGTAATAAAGTAATAATAGGCCCAGCAGCTGAAATGATGGTATGCTGCCAAGGGGTGATGTTTTTATAGTCAGCAAATGAAGTGCCGTTAAGGCTCATAAAAGCGGTATACCCTAATGCTTCAGCCGTACCCCAATGTGCAAACTCGTGAAGCAGCCACGTAAACAAAACAGCAGCAAGTGTAGCTAAAACGTATTTAAAATTGATTTTGGTATCGCTCATAGGGTATGGGTAGTGGTTATGATTAAACTGAAGGACAATAATCAATCCTGTCCTAGATATGTAACTTGTTCATTTTTTCCATTGATGAAAAAACGAACCAAAAAAATCTAGGCTTACGAAACTTTATCTAAATTTTTTGCTCGATTTCTAAATTTTAGGAACTCACCATTAAAAACAGTGCTTTGGAGACTATTTTGGCTGGTTCAAACAGCCTAAAATTTTACGGAATCTTCACTTCAAATTTTACGATAAAGTTTTGATAGGCCAAAAAAGGCCTTTCAAAATAATATTCCCAAAGTTTTAAAAAAACTTCCAAGCCTTCTTAAATAATGGCTATGGAAGTTTATTTTAAAAACGTTAAGGAGGCTATAGAGCAATATTCATTAAAATTTCAGAAAAACAATTGAAAAACTACCCGACAATAACCCGACATTATCTTGATAGGACTATAAAAAGCTGAAGGGCAACTTGCAGTAGAGTTTGTTATGGGTGTGGATTTCCCTTGCTTGTAGAAGGATAATGATAAGATTGACAACCATCGCACCCAACAGTATAAAAATAATACTTTGTTTGGGGAACGAAAGCCAGTCGATAAGAAACGGACTGGCAATCATCAATAAGCATACTATAATCGTCCACAGTATTTGAATAGAAACAAGTTGTTTGGTAAGCGTATTCACCTCTTTTTTAAGGTACATAATAACAAGCGGCACGATAATATTCCCGAAGGGAAGAATAAAAAATGCCAAGGACGAAAGGTTGATGATTTTAACCAAATGTGGGGTAGGGAGGTTTTGTTTAGGAGGATCTTTCTGTAAGGATGTTTCGGGTATTCCCAATACCGAGGCGAGTGTTTTTAAGGTATAGCCTTTTGGGGTGGCACCAGCCTCTATACGTTGAATGGTGCGTACCGAAACTCCAGCTTTTTCAGCTAATTCCTCTTGGGTCAAGTTTTGTTGTTCTCGGTATTGTGTTAGTTTGGCCATTGTTTAAAATATCAAAACCATCACGAAAGTAATGGTTTTGATATAAAACGAGTCTATTTTTTATTGATTAGGGTACCAATCTAATTGGGTTACGGTAATGGAGGCATCTCCTTTATTTACTAAGTCTTTAAACTTGCTCACATTGCTTAAACCTTCTGTCCCTCTAAAGTGGTAAGGATACACAACGTTGGGTTTAAAAGCCAACACCGCTTCAGCGGCTTTGTCAACTGGCATGGTGTAAGGTAAATTCATACACACAAAGGCAATGTCAATATTGCTTAGGTTGCGCATTTCTGGAATGTCTTCTGTGTCTCCGGAAATATACACGCGTTTGTCATCTTTTTCAAGTATATAGCCATTACCACGTCCTTTTTTGTGAAATTTCAGTGCTTCTTCGCGAAGGTTATACATTGGCATTGCCTCAATAGCAATATCGCTATGGATGGCACTCTCTCCATTATTCATTACTTGCACCTTATCTTGTAATGCTTTTGGTAGTTTCTCGTTCACAGCTTGTGGCGCGATAACTATTGTATTCTCGGTTGCTACTGCTTGTATAGTTTCTATATTCATATGGTCACCATGAATATCAGTCACCAAGATCATATCAGGTTCTGGTTGGCCTTCAAAAGCTTCGGCACCACCTACGGGATCTACATACAGCACCGTATCGTCCCATTGCAATACCATCGTGGCATGCTCAATAGGGGTGATGTCTATAAAATCTTCGGAAGCAGGTTCATCCATCGTTTCAGGTTGTTCCATTTCCGCAGTCATAGGAGCTTCTTCCGTTTTCTTTTTTTCTGAATTATTACAGGCTGTAAAAAATAGCACTGTTAGGGTAAGTAAAAATATACGTTTCATAATGTCTCTTTTTTCCGAAGGTACTATAAAGCGCATACTTTTAAAGGCTGTTTTACACTATTTTAAGAATTTGGTTTACAGTGTAAACGCATTATTATTTACAAAAAACAAGCTGTTAACAAAGAGTAGTTTTCCGTTTTGCCAAAACGAACGGAACAACACATCATCTACCAAATAGATTACCGAACCTTGCCCTAAACGGTCTTCGCCAAACACCAAAGAGTTGGTTAAACCCTTTTTGGCATCTTCACCGGCAAACCCGGAAACGTTTTCTGCTTCTCCTTTTATATACCCAATATTATACCCAGAATCTAAAAAGCGATAGGAGGTGTTCCCTAATTTTAAACTGAAATAAGTGTCGTCGTACCCAAAAGCCATTGGGTGTGAAGGGTCCATGGTTACCTTAAAAATACTTCCGGTAATCATGTCTTTTGTGCTTTCCTGCTCTTGTTGGTCATAAGGAGTCAGGTTATTGCTTTTAGTTGAATCGGTACCTTCTTGTTTTGTTTCGTCTTTATTTAATTGTAAGGCAAAATCATCTTTTCCTTCAAAGCTATCTACGGCATCACCAATAGCAATCACTTTCCCGCCGCTGCGTACCCAATCTTTTATATTATTAAAAGTATCATTATCCAGAATATCGTTATACCACCCGTCGGGCATCACGAGTACATCATAATTCCGTAGGTTGATGTCCTCAAAATCATCGGTGTTAATTGAAGTGATTGGATATTCCAATTGCTTTTCAAAAAAGTGCCAAATAGCACCATAACTTAACGAAGACGTACCTTCTCCTCGCAAAACGGCAATACGTTGCTTGTTCACGAGTTTAATATCGGGCGAACCAAAGTCGGTCATCGTATCGGCAAAACTGGTATTTGAAGCGTACAATTTACGTTTGTGTTTGTTAGCGAGCTCGGTTACAGTTTTATCAAAGTCTTTATTTTTTTTGTTGTCACTTCTCGTAATTACTAAACTTCCACGGTCAAAAGTAGTTCCATTAAAGCTTAATTTCTTTTCAGAAAAACGCACCCGAATGTCATGTTTTAATAAATCTGCTAAAAAAGTAGCGTCGTACATACTGTTCCATTTAGCAATATAACCTGCCGCGTTTGAAACTGCTGTATTGGTTTTAAAAGTGGCATTTGGGTTGCCGTTAGCCGAAACCAATGAGGTGCTCGCTACGGCATCTAATCCATACGCATAGGGAAGGCTCCACGCAGTAATATCATAGGTAACGGGAGTGGAAAGTTTTGTTTTAGGTTCAAATAAAACCTGCACCATTTTTCCTTTCGGTTGGTTGGTGCTTATTACTAGGGCATTCTCAGCCTTCATAGAGCCTGATTTGGCTTCGGCGTAACTATAGCCTGTAACCGTTCCACTATTGGTATAGCCGTACTGTATTTGATGCATTTCTAATAATTCAGTCAATACATGAATGTTATCTGGCTTTCCGGTTAGCACATAGCTTTTGTATTTTAAATTGGTATTGGTGAAAAACTTCTTGAATTCTGAAGTTAATGTAGTTGCATTCTTAGATGCTACTTCTATGGTAGAAAGTCCTGTAGTGGTATGGTGGGCCACACGATCTTCTAAGGTAAGCTCAAATCCTTCGTCGGTATTAATGCCCAAACCTGCAAATCCGTGACCGGCCTGCTCATACGTCATCCCAATGGCTCCCATGTAAATAGGGTAGGTGTCCCCATAACTAGGATATAATAAGTCGAATCGCTCGCGGGTAAAAAACAGCCAACCTTCTTTGTCAAAATATTTAGCGTGGTTTTTACCAATCTGCGTTTGAAAATCCCGTTGAAAAGGGGTGATAATTTCGTGAAATGGTTCGGCTGCTGGTGCAAAATAATAAGGGTTATTAATGCCTTGTTCGTGAAAATCTACGTGTATCTGTGGCATCCACTGATTGTATAGTTTAATGCGCTGACGGCTTTCTACTTGAGAAGCCCACGCCCAGTCACGGTTTAAGTCAAAAAGATAATGATTGGGGCGTCCACCAGGCCAAGGTTCGTGATGTTCAATGGCTTCTTGCGAGGCATTATAGGGAGTTGCCTTCACTTGGTTGTACCAATTCACATATCGATCACGTCCATCAGGATTTACAGATGGGTCAATAATTATAACTGTGTTTTTTAACCAATCTTGCTTTTCAGTAATCAATTTATATACCGTGTTTATTGCCGCTTCAGTACTAGAGGCTTCATTACCATGTACGTTGTAGCTAAGCCACACAATAGCTTTTTCAGGATTTGCAGAACCAGATTCGATCCCTATACTTTTTAGATTATTGGTTCTAATGGTTTCAATATTCTTGATATTTTCTTCTGAAGAAACAATAGCGTAGGTAAGCAATCTACGCTCATTGGTTTTACCATAGGTTTGGTAGGTAACCATATTGCTGTTCTCGGCTACGTGTTCAAAGTAATTAACTACGTCTGCATGTCGTGAAAACTGTGTGCCGATTTTATAGTCTAAAAACTCATTAGGAGATTGAAGCTGTGCGAATGATATAGCTGAAATAAATAAAAAGAGGAGCGTAAAACGGGTTGTCATGAATTGGATGTTTTTTAAGGTTTTAAAGATAGCTGAATTTATGGAAAAATGAGCCTTTGATAAACCCCTCCTATTGTCGGGGCACTCAGGCGCCGAGACTGCTTTATATTTATTCATTTCTAATAGATGCTATAAGGCTAAAAAATAATAGGTGTCCGAGTGAATTTGGGAGACCAGTAGGGCTCACAAATTAGTATCGAAGACTCAATAGCCCAATACTCCAACAACTTACACTCGCCAAAAAAGATAAGCGCGATTTTGACCTATTGATATGTAAAAAGTTCTTTATTTTGTAAAAATAAAAATCGATTAAAAGTGAAAGATACCTACACCCATAAAGGCATGCGAAAACGTTTGGTTGAAACCTTAAAAGCCAAAGGAATAAAAAATAAATCCGTATTAGAGGCCATCAATGCGATCCCTAGGCATTTGTTTATGGATTCAGGTTTTATTGAACATGCGTATGTGGATAAAGCATTTCCTATTGCTGCAGACCAAACAATCTCGCAGCCTTATACCGTAGCCCGCCAAACTGAACTTTTGGAAGTTACAAAGGGAGATAAAGTGTTGGAAATAGGCACGGGAAGTGGGTATCAAACCGCTGCATTGTTAGAAATGGGAGTTATTGTATTCTCTATTGAGCGGCAAAATGAGTTGTTTAAAAAAACAAAACGCTTTTTACCAAAATTGGGATATCGTCCCAAACGATTAATATTTGGCGATGGTTATAAAGGCTTGCCAGAAGAAGCGCCTTACGATGGTATTGTCGTTACCGCCGGTGCTCCTTTTGTCCCTAATCCGTTATTGGCACAGTTAAAAGTAGGGGGTAGGTTGGTTATTCCAGTTGGGGAGAAGAACCAAATTATGACTGTTTTTACGCGTACCTCGGAAAAAGAGTTTGAAAAAAATGAATACGGTGAATTCCGGTTTGTACCGTTGTTGGAAGATAAAAATTGATGGTATAAACAAGACGTATTATTATATACAAGTAATATTTTATCATTTATTTGAAACTGAACATCACTTCTCTTTTCTTCTATTTTAAATTATAAAAATTAAAAAAATACTGTACACTCAGTATTTAACAACTGTTCCTTTATCTTGTTAAGATAAGGTTAAACCTTGATAATCAAAAAACCAATCATTCGGTTGTTTTCGTAAGTAATTACTAAGAAACTATAAGTTTAATTAAAAATTACTCTATGAAAAATTATTTTACTTCAATTATTGTCATTTTACTGACGGTATTTGTCACAAACACATCATCGGCCCAACTTGTAACGAGTGGAGACGATGATGGATCTGACGGAACTTTACGACAAGAAATCGCTGATACCCCTGCGGGCGGTGAAATTACATTTGGTATTTTAACAACGAATGTTACTTTAAACAGTGAGCTTGTTATAGATAAAGAATTAACCATTACAGGAGGATTAATAGGTGTAACGATTGACGCTGACGAAAATGGTCGCGTCTTTAATATAACTGATGGCCCCGTGACTTTAAACGATTTAACAATTACAAATGGTTTAGAAGAAGATGGTGGAGCTATTTATATAATCGATGCCGATTTAATTATTAATGATTCAAATATTACAAATAGTGAAGCTAACGGGCCGTCAGGTTCAGGTGGTGGAATATTTGTTGATACCGGAGCAAGTTTAACGGTAAATGATTCTGAAATTTCAGGAAACCAGGCCAACCGTGCCGGTGGAGGGATTGAAGATAATTCTAATAATGGTCTAAATATCATTCTTAACAACGTAAATCTTGATAACAATAATGCGGGGGTAAACCCTGCGACAGGAAACCCCGGAAATGGTGGTGGACTACATATTACAGGAGCCGGTGATGCTGAAATTACAGGTGGTACTGTAAATGGAAATAGTGCCGAACTTCAAGGTGGAGGCCTTTGGAACGGTACAGGAAATATGACTGTGGACGGTACAAACGTTGATGGAAATTCCGCCGAAGGAGACGAAGCTACTGATGGTGGTGGAGGTATTTATAATAGCGGTGGAACGCTAGAAGTTTTAAATGATGCTACAATTACTAATAACATTGCAGATGGAACATCAGGTTCTGGGGGAGGAATTTTTAATGACGAAGGAACACTTACTGTAAATGATTCTGAAATTTCTAACAATGAATCTAGCCGTGCAGGTGGTGGTGTTGAGCATAATTCCGCTAATGGAGGAAGTATCATGTTAACTAATGTGAATATGGATGGTAATAGTGCTGCAGCTAATCCAGGTAATGGTGGAGCGTTGCATATTAGCGGCCCGGGAGATTCTATGATTATGGATAGCACTATATCTAATAACACTGCCGATTTAGAAGGTGGAGGTCTTTGGAATGGTAGTGGAATCATGACAGTAGACGGAACTACAATAGATGGAAATACCGCAAGTGGTAATATGGCCGATGAAGGTGGTGGTGGTATTTTTAACAATGAAGGTACATTAAATATACAAGGAGCTACCATTACTGACAATATAGCGGACGGAACTTCTGGTTCTGGAGGTGGAATCCTTAATAATTTAGGAACACTTACAGTAAGTAGTTCTACTATTTCTGGAAACACTGCAGTCCGTGCAGGTGGTGGAATTGAAGAAAATTCCGTCTCCGGAAATACAGTAACACTTACTAATGTTGATTTAGACGGTAACAGTGCCGCATCGAATCCAGGTAATGGAGGAGCTTTACACATTAGCGGACCAGGAAATGTTGAAATGACAGATGGTTCTGTAACGAATAATACAGCAAGCCGAGAAGGTGGAGGTTTATGGAACAGTGTTGGTACTATGACGCTTGATGGCGTTTTAATAGATGGTAATACTGCCGAAGGAAATGAAGCACACGATGGTGGTGCAGGAGTTTTCAATAATGGAGGTACTTTAACCATTATGAATGAAACTGAAATCACCAACAACCTAGCTACAGGAACTTCAGCTAGTGGTGGAGGAATATTAAGTACAGATGGTTCTGTAAACATTACAGAGTCTATCTTAGATTCCAACTCTGCAAATCGTGCCGGTGGTGCTATTGAAATCATCGACGGAAATTTAATAATTGAAGATGTTGAATTAACAGGAAATGATGTTAATGGAGGAGCCGGAACTGCTAACCCAGGAAATGGAGGAGCAATTCACGTAACTGGAATGAGCGGAATTATCAATATAGACGAAAGTGATATTTTAAATAATGAAGCTGCCAATGAAGGTGGTGGATTATGGAACCAAAGTGGAACAGCAATGAATGTTAATACAAGTACCGTAGCTAGTAATTCATCTCCAGATGGGGGAGGAATATACAACAACGGCGGAATGCTTGAGTTTAGAGCTTCTACACTTTCAAACAATTCAGCTACTGCAAATAATGGTGGTGGATTAAACAATGATTCAGGTTCTGCAATTATACTTAGAAGTACTATTTCAGGAAATGATTCAGCTGCCGACGGTGGTGGAGTTTATAATAATGATGAAATGGATATTAATGCAGTAACCTTAGCCTTAAATACAGCTGTTGGAGAAGGTGGCGGAATTGAAGCGGAATCAGTAACTTCTATTAAAAATACCATTGTAGCTAACAATTCAGCTGCAAATGGTCAAGATGTATCAGGTTCTTTTTCTTCAAATGGATATAACTTAATAGGGAATGATGATAATGATGAGTTCCCTGAAGCTTCAAATGATATTGAAGGAATTGCGCCAAACTTAGGTCCTTTGCAGGATAACGGAGGTCTTACTTTTACCCACGAACTTTTATCGGGTAGTGAAGGGATAGACGATGGTGATCCAGCAGATACTTTTGTAGATCAAAGAAACTTCAGTTTAGTTGGAAACCGTGATATTGGTTCTTACGAACGTGGCGGAGTATTAGGAGTGAATAACGTTGAAGCAATTTCAACTAGTACTATTTACCCTAACCCAACAAATGGAATTTTCACTGTAGAAGTGGCAGATAATGTTTCAGGAAAAATTTCGGTAACTATTGTAACGGTTACTGGGAAAGTAGTAAAACAAACTACTGTCGAAACTGGAGCGAATCAAATTAACCTTAGTGGAATGGCAGCAGGAATGTACATTGTAAATGTACAAACTGAAAATGCTTCCACTTCTCACAAATTACTTTTGAGTAAGTAATGTTTAATTGTTAAGTATAAAAAAAGCCACTTGAAAAAGTGGCTTTTTTTATGCATTTGGTTCAAATATAATTTCTAAAAAAAACTAATCTAAAAATCCTAAAAACTTTAACCCAAAAACGAAGGCACCATCGCTTGTTCCATTATAATAGGAACGAACGTAATCCAATCGTAAAAAGCGGAAATTTCCAAAACCTAGATTATCGATACCTACTGAAAATTCGCTGTATGGTTTATTGTTTTCAATACTCAAAAGATGTGCTCCAGCTACCAAATTAAAGTTCAACTGATTAATACCGGGTATTTTACCTAGAATCCATCCCTTAAAATCGTGTTCTAAATGGCCTTCAAAATAGCTTTTGTTGGTGCTTAATTGGTAATACGGTAATAAATTAAACACATTGGTGTAACTTGAAGAAGTGCCTATTCGTGTTTGGTTGCCATTAAAATGCTGGTAATCTACAAAACTGATATTATCACCATTAAAAAATGTTCCACCTTTTAAGCGGTATGCAAACTCGCCTTTGTTACCTGTATTAATAGATTGAGATAGGCTTGCTCGTAACTGGCTATAATTATAGTCGTCATTTGAAGCACCCAAACCGTTTTCAAAAGTTACAGAAAGTGCTGGGTACTTATTGTTGCCTACATTATACTTTCCATCGGGATACGTCATATATTTTTGACCAAAGGTTATATCGGCTCTGATACCCGTTTTAAAGATATCATGCTCATCAATCGCCGCATTGTCAAAGTCCGAAGGATTTAGTGGATTGTTTGAAGTATATGAAACATCATCATTAGGGATGGTTACATAATCGGTGTTATTGAACAGTGGTTTCCGTTGTTCGTATCCAAAGTTGGTGAAAATACGCAGCCCATTAAACAGTTCTTGGCTATATACTACTTTGGCGTAATTCAGTTCGTAAAGCTTCATATAATTTCGCTCAAAGAAAAGGGTGGAAACTGTATTTACAATAGGTGAAATAGGTTCTTCGGCATTAAACTGTTGTACCTTACTTCCGCCGAAAAGAGACAATTGTAATCGATTGGTGCGATTAAAATTCTTTGTGATTCCGCCAGTAAAACGCAATCTGTCTTCTGAAATTCCATAATTCGCATCACCGTAAATGGAAAGCCATTCGGTTTGGTTTTCATCGTACCATTTAAAATACCGAAGTCCGGCGCTGGCATTCCAACCTTGCACAGTGTTAAAATTGATACCTGGGAAGATACCGTTGTAGCTCATACTCCATTTATCATAGCTGTTTTTATAGGAATATCCAGTGATTATGTCTAACGGTTTCAGTTTGTTGGAAACAGCATCAACCGAGTCTAAATACGTTTTAGATTTCCGAAGTTCTTGTATGCTGTCTTTCCTTACGTAGTCGCGCAGTTCTTCATCTGTTAAAGGCACTGGTCGTGTTCCTTTCCAGAAAAGACTATCCTTTTTATTGGCTTCTTTACCAAAAGATAACACTTCGTTGGTGAATGATTTATCAGAAAACTGAGGCTGAAAATCATAATTACTGTACACCGCAATAAACTGTCCATCACCTTGAAACCCTAAGAATTTAAAACTAAAATCAATGGTCTGTGAGCGTTTTACCCAAGCTTCTGTATTGGGATCGAATTTAAAATTTTGTTTAAACAACAGTTTGTTGACCATCGGGACTTGAATGGCCGAACCAGTTGTGTTGAGCTCCACACCATACAATTGCCAGTCATCTTCTACAATGTATATAAAACCATCCCAGACACGGTCTTTAGGGCGCTTGGGAGTCACCTTTATTTTATTAATGAGTTTGTTGCCTTCGTAAAAAATTCCGTCGAGTTTGTACCGATAGTAATTAAATGCGTTATTGGCAATGGGTGAAACAATGGCTGCGTTGAGGTCTACCGTATTTTCATAAAACGAAAAATTGGCATCTTGCGCACTATTAAAGCTAAAGCCATTGTCATTACCGCTCACTTTGCTGGCGATAATCTTTTCCTTGAAATCGTCGGGTTGTTGATAGGCAATTTCACTTATCGTTTCAGAAAGGTAAATAATTCCTGTACGGGTAGAATCGAGCGCACCATCAAAATCGCCTACCTCTTGTCCTAATACTTTTTCAGGAAGGTCTTCTACACGCCAAATACCACGAGAATAGAAATCAGCTGTAAAGGCTGAAAGTTTATCGAGTGTTTCCTGTCGTTTGGCAATAGTTTCACGAATAATGCGGTAGGCAGGATCTTCGTCATTAGAGACAATGACCTCGTCAAGGCTTACCGACTCTTCTTTCATGGTCACATTCAAAACATATGGGAATGAAGTAGCATCAATGCTTTTTGTCACCGATTTATAACCTAAAAATTGAAAAATGACTTCGTATTCAGCTGTATCAGAAACATCCAAACGGAAATTTCCAGTATCGTTGGTAGTAGTACCTTTGTAGGAATCTTTTAAGTAAATATTTACGAAAGGAAGCGGGTTGTCGTTTGTGTCAGTTACTTTCCCGACAATCTGGGCTTGCGATATGATTGTTGAAAGTAAGGCAATAGCGAGTACAAATCTTGTCATAGATAGGCGGTTTTCTAGTAAGACGAGAAATTGATTGCTTTGTTACGGTTTTGTGCTAACTTTGAAATTAAGTAATGGTATATTCTTTAAACTTATTTAAGAATCATTTCTAGAATTTCACATCTAAAAGCGAAGCGTTCTATTAATTATTAAACGCCTTTTTAATTCGGCTTAAATCCCGCTTGGTTTCCCTTTTTTTAATAGCTTCTCGTTTGTCATATTCCTTTTTACCCTTACACAATGCGATGTGCAGTTTTGCCAAACCACGATCGTTGGTGAATAATTTTAACGGAATGATAGTCAATCCCGTGTTTTTCACCTCTTTTTCAAGCTTTTTAAGTTCGTTTCGGTTTAAAAGTAGTTTGCGTTCACTTTGTGGATTGTGGTTAAAACTAGTAGCATGCGAATATTCTTGAACCGTCATATTAATAGCAAACAACTCGTTGTTCTGAAATTCACAAAAGCTCTCGGCAATAGAGGCTTTTCCTTCGCGTATTGCTTTAATTTCGGTGCCTGCCAAAACAATTCCCGCCACGTAGGTGTCTAGAATTTCATATTCAAACCGAGCTTTACGGTTTTTAATACTTACATTTTTCTGAAGTGCCATAGAAAACAAAAATAATAAGTTTAACACTAGTAACCTTTTAAAAGTATCATAAGTTTTAAATACGATTGCGTACTTTTGATATTAAAATAGCCCGATGAAAAAATTAGCCTTTCTTTTACTGCTCATCACGATAGTATCTTGTAAAGATTCAAAAACTGAAACAAACGATGTAACTAATTCCGAAGAGAATATAACAGCTCAAACCATTATAGATAAAGCCATTGAGAAGGCTTGCGACGGAAATTGCGATCACGCTGAAGTATCGTTCTCTTTTAGAGATAAAGCTTACAAAAGCAAACGCTTGGGAGGTGCTTACACATTTGAGAGAATAACAAACGATTCTACCGGTCTAATTAGAGATGAACTGAGCAACGAAGGATTTATCCGCTCCGTAAATGATATCGTTTTAGAGTTGGCCGATACAACAGCTTTAAAATTAAGTAATAGTGTGAATTCGGTTCATTATTTTGCACAATTGCCGTATGGATTAAATGCTCCAGCAGTTCAAAAACAATTAATAGGAAAAGATACCATACAAGGCGTGCCCTATTATGAAGTAAAAGTGACCTTTACTAAAGAAGGTGGCGGCACCGATCACGACGATGAGTTTATGTATTGGATACACCAAAAAAACTTTACAGTAGATTATTTAGCGTACAGCTATATTGTTAATGAAGGTGGCATTCGTTTTCGCGAAGCTTATAATCCTCGCGTTATTGAAGGAATACGTTTTGTAGATTATAAGAACTATAAAGCTGAAGATTTAAATACGCCCTTATCAGAGCTTGATGATCTTTTTGAGGCCGATAAACTACCATTGCTTTCCAAAATTGAAAATGAAAATATAGAGGTAAAACTGCTTAATCAATAACAAGCACTTGCACTTTTGTTTTATCATCAACTACTGTTACTATGTATAAGGTGCCATTGTCATTATCATCCATATCTGGATAGCGGTCTTCCCCAATGATTTTATTTACAAATTGAGGTGTCGTATTACTGTGTCCGACTACTAAAACTGTTTTACCCTGTGTTCGCATTTTAAAATCGTCACTATACAGGTGGTCGGGTGAATAAGGGGTTAATTTCACATCGCTCTGTAATGATATAGCTGAAACTGTTTGTTGGGTGCGTTTATAGTCGGTTGAATAAATTTCATCAAATTTTACCTCCTGAAACACCTTGCTCCATATAGCAGCACGAATAATTCCTTTTTCGTTAAGGTCTGGATTTTTATTGTCTGGGTTGCTTCGGTCTTTTTCAGCGTGACGTATTAAATAATAGGTGGTAATATCTGGAATGTCAATATTTGGTTTTGGCTGTTTCCTGTCAACACAAGAAAACAGTAAAACAGATAGAATACAAAGTGCAAATAGCTTTTTCATTTTTTATTTCTTTAAAATCTCACATCTTGAGACTCAATACTAACAAAGTAAAATAACACTTTTTAAGAAACTTTGGCAATAAAATAACGAAGTGTTTATAAACTTTATAAGTCTATTATAAAAAAACACCACTCCTTCAAGCTACCTTTATAGTATTAACAAAAAAAATAAATTATTATGAACACAGATCAGATTAAAGGAAAATGGAACCAGATTAAAGGAAACGTGAAACAAAAGTATGGCGTTGAAATGGAAGATGAAGAAGCATTCTCTGAAGGAAAGTATGATGAGATGGTTGGGAAAATTCAAGAAAAGACAGGGAAAGCAAAAGAAGACATAAAAAAAGAGATTGATAGCTGGTAAAATAGTCTTCACTCTTAAAAAATTGAAAATCCGCTTATATTAATATAGGCGGATTTTTTTATACTATTTTTTTAATAAGTATAAAAATTCAACAATTTACCATCTATTTTTCCTGTAATAAAAAGGGTGGAATCTCCCGTAAAAATTCAAGTTTTAACCCTTCGCAAATTATCGACAACCTTTCTAGTTTTGTAACAAGATGTAATTCTATTGCAACCAATGTTTACATTTTTTAGTTATAAAACACTTTAAATTAGTCTTTTGTGGTGCTTGTTACATACGTGCAACATTTTGTAACATAGTTTATATTCCGAATAATAAGGTAGCAGTAGTTTTAAATATCAAAATAAAGTAACCCTTAAAAACTTGAATTATGAAACCCATTAAAATTCTCCTTACCCTATTTTTTGCCATAGCAATTTGTGATACCTCCAATGCACAATTTTTCAAAAAACTTAAAAATCGTGCAGAAAATGCCGTGGAACGGACTGTGCTAAATAAAACGGATCGTGAAGTATCTAAAGAAACCGATAAGACTATTGATGGTGTAATTAAAGGTGATGGTAAAACAAATGAGGAAGAAACCAAATCAAAAGAGCTTACTAAAGAAGAAAAAGCAAAAGCAGAAAAAAGAGCAATGTCCATTTTCGGTGGTGGTATGGAAGGGATTCCTGATACCTACAAATTTCAGTATGTAATGGATATGAAACTTACCTCTACTAACAAGAAAAATGATGAAATGACACTGCAATATTTTATAGAACCAAACGCCAGTTATTTCGGCAACGCTATGCCAAACGAAAACTCCAATGCTGTGATGGTTTATGACTTAGAAAATCAAGCTATGGTCACCTTTATGGATAATAACGGTCAAAAAATGGCAATGAAAATGCGCATGCCTTTAGAAGAAAAAATGCAAGAAATGATAGAAAAAACACAAAAGGGTGAAAACAATGCCGCTAATACGGCTAATATAACACCTTTACCAAACAAGACTATTTTAGGGTACAACTGCAAAGGATATTTAGTAAAACAAGATGAAGGCACCAGCAAAATTTACATTACGGACGAGGCACCTGTAAGCTTTGTAGGTATGTTCGCTAATCTTGAAAAAATGCAGAAAAGCATGAGCTCCAGTCCCATTCCGTTTAGTAAAAACTCTTTAATGATGGAAATGGAATACACCTCTAGCAAACGCAAAAAAGATAATGTACATATGATATGTACAGCGCTTAAAAAAGCACCTTTCACTATAAATAAAGCAGATTATAGGGGAATGTAATACTTGTTCAAACCAAATAAATCATGAAAACACTCTATATAACACTGGTACTGTTTTTCTTTAGTATGTCGACTACATCATACGCACAAATAAGTGTCTTCGATATTGTTCAAGACGCCAAAAAAGAACGGGGCGATGCCACAGATACAGAAAAAGAAACTTCTTCAAATAAAGAGAATTCAAAAAGTGAAGGATTTGATTTAGAGGCTATGTATAAATTCGCAGAATTTTCTGAATATACTGAGACATTAAATCAATATGACGCTGAAACAGTTGAAGCTAATTGTCTCAAAATAATTGGAAATCATGTTGAGAAACTGGTTCGAATACAACAGCAAATCGAAGCAGAAGGTGACTGTAAAAAGAAAAAAGATCTATTAGGGTATCAATCTTTATTAATGTTTTCTGCAGGGACTAAGATGTTTTGTCCTGATGAGTTTAATAGCGATAAAGTATTTTATGCTGAAGCAATTTTTGAAATTCATAAGGATGGTGATTCAATAGATCGAAAAATAATTGATGAAGCTTTAAAAAAAATACGATATGGTAATTTAGAATTTGGTAACCCCTATTCCTTTGAATCAGAGGACTATGATTTTACAACAGAAGCTGAAGAAAAAATTGCGAAGAAAAAATACCATAAAAGTTTCATTGATGAAATTGTGTATTTCCTTTCTCCGGAATTTATGGCAAAAAGAGGCTCTCAAATAGCTGATATGCGCGAAAACCTTCCTTGTGATTAAACTTTAAAAAATGAATATAAAAAATACATATATAATCTTAGTAGTAATAAGCTTGTTTAGCATCCAACTATATTCTCAAAAAGTGGAAACCGTTCGATTGGAAGTGGAAAAGGAAATCCCTGGTGAGACGTTTTCAGATAATAAGTTTGAAGTTGATTTTTGGGTGCAGACAGAAAATTTTTCGGCTATAGATCCTAAAAATACTGAATTACTTGAACTAAAGGATGATACAGGCAAGGACTTGATAAAAGCGCACGAAAAGGCAATAAAAGCCTATAAAGAAGAAACAGAACGTCTTGCAAAGGAAGGACACTATCGGTTTTCAACACGCACAGAAGCATTTATTCAACCAGACCAATGGAAAAAAATGTATGATACTATCGGGTTTAAAGCGAGTATCAAATCACTAATGGTAGTTCCCTCACCAAAAGCTAGCAAAGTACATGTAAAAATGAAAGTGGGTTATACCTTAGTTGCAGGGGAGGCTGAAAAATCGACAACGATTACCATTAATTCATTGGTGAATAAACCTTCAGTAGAATTGCTCGGGATAGAAATTTCTCTTACCGATACTAGTAGTATGACAACCCAAGACGGAGTCAAATATTTTTTTTATAGCATTCCCGAGAGTAAGTCGCCAGTGGCAATTACTCGTATTGAACCAATAACCGAAGCCCTTAAAACTGCTATTGAAGAAACGAAGGTAAACAATAAGCCAAACGAGTTTTTGGTAAAAGAAGGTGATAACACGAAGCCCATCACTATTACCATACATTATCAAGAAGTAGAGAAAAAATCTTTTGTAATAGACAAATGGATAAGCTTAGGGCTTTAATTAAAATGAATAAACGCTAACTAAATTAAATATGGATAAACGATAGCATACCCTGCTACTCAAAAAGTGTAAGGGACTTAAAAAGGTGTTGTAAACAGGAAGAGGAGCCTGTTTATAACCTAGAGGTTAACAAAGCAGGGCGTGTTATCATTTTAAACTTTAAACAATAATACAATTATGGAAAACACACAAACAAAAACAGCAACAAGCACAGAAGAAACAGTAGATGCCAATGACGGTAAGACCATAGCAGTCATCTCATATCTCACCATTATTGGTCTTATTATCGCGTATGTGATGAATAATGAGAAGAAAACAGAATTTGGTGCCTATCACATTCGCCAATCCATTGGCTTAGCTGCTGCTGGACTTGCTATGGGAGTCGTTGGCCTTATTCCAATATTAGGTTGGATAGTGAGTGTTTTAGGAACGTTATTGCTTATCTATATGTGGATTATGGGATTAGTAAATGCTATGAATGAGAATAAAAAGCCACTGCCATTTTTCGGTAAAAAATTTGAAGAATGGTTTAAAAGCATATAAAAACAATTGTGATAGCTCCCCGGTTTATACGCTTCGCAAATATTGTTTTGAACAAATAGGAAACAGTAGGTTTCCAAAAATGTTAAACAATAAAATTTGTGAATAATGAAAGTTTTAAAAATATTAGTTATCGTATTGTGCATTGCAGGCTGCAAAGATTCATATAATGAAGATGCTCCTGTTACTAAAGGAATTATTCCTCTTGTAACAAAAAAGAGTGTTTTAAAAAGTAAAAGTGAAAAGCAAACTGCTGATGAATCTAATACAGCGAGCCAATCTGATGCACATTTACAAAAATATAGTATTACCCATACCAATCAAAAAAAGTTTAAAGCTTGGAAGCATGGCGATGCAACTATTTTTTTGGTCACACAGCCGTATAAAAGAAATAATAAGCAAGAAATTAAAGTAGGGAAGGTACATGCAGATGGATCGTTCAATTTTAAGTTACCTGCCTCGGTAAATTTAGATAGGTCAATTTCTAAATATTTCAAATGTGAAGGAACTGCATCTACTGTTCAAACAGATTACAAAGTACCAGATACTGGGTTGATTTCTGCTTTTTTCAGTATAAGGAAAAACGAAAACGAAATAGGGTTGCTCAGTTTAGCAACCTCTAAGCAACAGGTATATAACAACTCGCCATTTGGTAAATACCATGGACATCCTGGGTATCGATTACAGCTTTGGTTTGCTGAAGCCGAGTCAGGTGCCTATGCGGTCTGTAAAAGAAACATTGAAGCAACCGATAATGCTGAAACAACCAAACAAATAGATGTTATTGATGTCTATGACCTATCCTTCAGCCAAGGATGGAATTATGTAAAAACTGAAATAAAAGAAAATCAATTAGTGGGCAACGTTCCTTATTATAAAGCAAAAAAATATACCGTACAACCGTCACTTTCAAGCGATGTAAGATGGGTGTTTAAAGAGCACTGAAACAGGTTTTGTTTTATTATTATAATGCTAATTAAAAAAAAACACCCCGAAAACTTTTTCCGGGGTGTTTCAACTAACTAACCAATTATGAAACGAAGCTTTTTACTTCTGAAATAATTCAGAAATTAGGCAAGCTCCAACCCAGTTCAGTTATCTTCAACTAGATCTGTTTGATTTCTGAAAACGAGTCCGTCTTCAAAACTGTCAATCAAAATTATACTGTCTGTTGTTACTTTTCCTGAAAGAATTTCTTTAGAAAGTTCATTTAAAACTTCCCTCTGAATCACTCTTTTTACAGGTCTTGCTCCAAACTGTGGATCAAATCCTTTTTCGGCTAAGTATGTAATGGCTTCTTCCGTAGCATCAATAGTAACATTCTGTTTTGCTAACATTTTAGAAACTCCTTTCAGTTGTAATCCAACAATCTCTTTGATGTCAGTTCGCGTTAATGGCGTAAACATAATAATATCATCAATTCGGTTTAAAAACTCAGGGCGAACCTGTTGTTTTAATAATCCTAATACTTCTACTTTAGCGCCTTCCATTGCTGTGTCTGGATCTTTTACAGCTTCAAACTTCTCCTGAATAATATGGCTTCCCATATTACTCGTCATAATGATTATCGTGTTTTTAAAATCTGCAACACGGCCTTTGTTGTCTGTTAATCTACCTTCATCCAATACTTGCAATAAAATATTGAATGTATCGGGATGTGCTTTTTCAATCTCATCAAGTAGTACTACAGAATATGGTTTACGTCTAACAGCTTCGGTTAATTGACCGCCTTCATCATATCCAACATATCCTGGAGGGGCTCCCACCAAACGACTTACACTGTGGCGTTCTTGGTATTCGCTCATATCGATACGTGTCATAGCATTTTCATCATCAAACAGGTATTCTGCCAATGCTTTTGCTAATTCAGTTTTACCAACGCCGGTTGTACCTAAAAATAAGAATGAACCAATTGGCTTTTTCTCATCTTGTAACCCAGCCCGGCTTCGTCTAATAGCATCACTAACGGCAACAATTGCTTCTTCTTGACCCACCACGCGTTTGTGTAGTTGGTCTTCTAGTTTCAACAATTTTTCACGTTCGCTTTGTAGCATTTTCGTAACAGGAATGCCTGTCCACTTAGCTACTACTTCGGCAATATCGTCGTTTGTTACTTCTTCTTTAATTAAAGAACTAGCGCTTTGGTTTTCAGCGAGCTCATTCTCTAATTTAGTTAAAGCTTCTTGAGCGTCTTTAATTTTTCCGTAGCGTAATTCTGCTACTTTTCCGAAATCACCTTCGCGCTCTGCTCGCTCGGCCTCTAGTTTTAAATCTTCAATTTCCTTTTTAAGGTTCTGAACATTGTCAACTACTTCTTTTTCACTTTGCCATTTAGCGTTAAGCTCGTTCCGTTCTTCTTTTAGATTAGCTAAATCTGCTCGAAGTGTCTTTAGTTTTGTTTCGTCTTTTTCACGCTTAATCGCTTCAATTTCAATTTCCAATTGCATGATTTTTCTATCCAGAACATCCAACTCCTCTGGTTTGGAATTGATCTCCATCCTAATTTTAGAAGCAGCTTCATCCATAAGGTCGATTGCCTTATCTGGTAAAAATCTATTGGTAATGTACCGTTCAGAAAGTTCTACGGCGGCTATAATAGCCTCGTCTTTAATTCGGACTTTATGGTGTGTTTCGTATTTTTCTTTAATCCCTCGAAGAATAGAAATAGCACTTTCAGTGTCTGGCTCATCTACAACCACTTTCTGGAAACGACGCTCCAAGGCTTTATCCTTTTCAAAATACTTTTGGTATTCATCTAAGGTTGTTGCTCCAATAGCACGAAGTTCACCACGGGCTAATGCTGGTTTTAGAATATTAGCGGCATCCATGGCTCCTTGTCCACCACCGGCTCCAACTAGTGTATGAATCTCGTCGATAAATAGAACAATGTCTCCATCACTAGTGGTTACTTCTTTAATAACAGCCTTTAGGCGCTCTTCAAACTCTCCTTTAAACTTTGCACCTGCAATTAAGGCACCCATATCTAGAGAGAAAATTTGTTTACTCTTAAGGTTTTCAGGGACATCACCATCTACAATACGGTGTGCTAACCCTTCCGCGATTGCCGTTTTACCAGTACCTGGTTCACCTACCAACATCGGGTTGTTTTTGGTTCGGCGTGATAAAATTTGAAGTATTCTTCTAATTTCTTCATCGCGACCAATTACGGGGTCTAGTTTTCCATCTTTTGCTAACTGGTTGAGGTTGCGAGCGTATTTGTTCAAAGAGTTATAAGTGTCTTCAGCACTTTGAGAAGTTACACGATCTCCTTTACGTAATTCTTCAACAGCGGCTTTTAGTCCTTTTTCGGTTACCCCTTGGTCTTTTAAGCTTTGAGCAATACCGCTTTTTGACTTTAAAATTGCTAATAGCAAATGCTCGATAGAAACATATTCATCGTTCATTTTCTTGGCTATGATACTGGCTTCGTTGACAGTTTTTCCTGCTTCACGAGAAAGCATAATATCTCCACCTTCTACTTTTGAAAAACTTTCCAGTTGTTTATTCAGAACTTGCTGAAGCAAAGTAAGGTTTACATTCAGTTTCTTTAAAATAAAAGGGGTTACGTTCTCATCTACTTCAAAAATTGCTTTGAGAATGTGTTCGTTTTCTATTTGTTGATGGCCAAACCCTTGCGCTATTTGCTGCGCTTGCTGTATGGCCTCTTGACTTTTTATTGTAAAATTATTAAAGTTCATTTTTATATATTGTTTTCTGAAGCTAACTGCTTCAAAGAGTTTTTTTAATTAAATTCAAATATCCTATTTCAAAATATGAGCCACTTTAAAATTAAGACAAAATGTCTGCTTAAAAGTAAGATTTAACAGACATTATGACTTGTTTATTTTTGTTTTCAACATGGTTTTCGGAAAACAAGTTGCTATATTGTATGCTTCATAAAAGCATTCAATATGACTTTTATTTTTATGTATATTCGCCGAAAAATATTTACAATTTTATAAAACTACTCTGTGAGTCTTACTTCCAGAAACAAAATAATAATTGAATGAAAATCAAACTACTGTTTATAATCAGTTTTTTAACTGTAATACGCATAAGTGCCCAGATACAAATTTCTAATTTTACCTATGATGAAGTTGAGAATAGTCATCCAAGCGATATAATTGAATATAACAACCTTCTTTTTTTTGAGGGAAGTAGTGATGGATACGGTCGTGAAATTTGGTTTAGTGATGGCACACCGGGTAATGTAAGTTTACTTAAAGACATAAACCCTGGTAATGAGTATGGCATTCCAAACCAACTAAGTTTAGCTCAAAACCATACTATATTAAATGACGAGTTGTATTTTATTGCAACAGAGGGAGCCTCTAATGGTGAAATTTGGAAAACCGATGGAACGGAGTCAGGAACTACTAAAGTTACAGATTTTATTGACGGTAGAACCGAAAAGCTCACCACAGTCGGGAACACTTTATTTTTTCTTGTTACCGTTGAAGAACGGGTAATGCAATTATGGAAAACTAATGGAACCACTTCAGGAACTACTTTAGTTAAAGATAACATACCTTTTTGGAATGATGTGACATATCAGGGAACTTGCAATGATACATTTATATTTACATTTCAAACCGAAGGTTCTAATTATCCTAGGGTATGGAGAAGTAATGGTACTGAAAATGGAACCTTTCCTATAACTGATGAAATAAATGGGAATGGTTCTAATGGAGGAAATATTAGCCCTTCACAATATATTGAATATAATAACAAATTATATTTTGTTAGTAGGTATTATCTACACGTAACAGACGGAACACTTGAAAATACAGAAATTGTAAGTGAGTTGGGACATGACGCACCAGATTATTTTTTAAACTTTGGTGACGTAATTGAAGCTAATAATAAGTTGTATTATGTATATTATTCTGTAGAGGATCTTCAATTATCAATATGGGAAGCTGACGGCACAGCGTCTGGCACACAAATGATTTATAACAATTTTGGAAGTCGTTATTTTTTTCCATCTAATTTTTACCTTAACAATAATGCTTTATTGTTTACAGCTTCTAATTCTGAAGGGGGTGGTACATCTATTATGTCATTAGATTTGTCTGATTATTCTACTTCTGAAGCTATAGAATTAGATTCTAACCCAGAGGAGCCGTTTATTTTTGCTCCTTCAAGAGACGCTTGTAATATATATAAAATCAATGAAAACAATTTATTTATACAAGCTCCTAAAAATAATTATTTTGAAAAGGTAAGTTGGCTATATTACGTGAATACTAACACTTTAAATCGCATTCCTTTATTAGATCGTGAATTATATCCTTTTATCTATGATGAACATATTTATTATGGTGATATGCTCCAGTTGTTTCGATATGATTTTAATCTAGGAATAAACTCACCTCAGAAACCATCCCTAGTTTCAATCTATCCAAACCCAACTTCACATTATATAAATTTCAAAACACCGTATCAAATTGAAAACTTATCAATATTCGATGTAAGCGGACGCTTAATTAAAGAAAATTATACATATATTAATAAGGAAATTGATATATCTGAATTAAGTACAGGAACGTATTTAATTCAAATGAAAATTGATGGGAAGTATGTTAGTAAGAAATTAATAAAAGAATAGAATCAACTTAGCAAGTTAGATTCATAACATGAATAAGGCTTGCTTTAAAATATAGAATATGGGATTTTTAGATATGTTCAAGAAAACAGAACGAGATATAGCAAAAGAAGAGATAGTTGAAACACCTTGGCATGTGCTTTCTACTATGGAACAGCTAGAAGAAATTATAGAAGAATCTAAAAATAAGCCTGTGGCTGTTTTTAAGCACAGCACTCGTTGTGGTATTAGCCGAATGGTGTTAAAACAGTTTGAGAAAAACTATGACCTTTCTGATGACCAACTGAAATTGTATTTCCTTGACTTATTACAAAACCGAGATATTTCAGGCGAAATTGCAAATCGTTTTAAAGTACAGCATGAAAGTCCGCAAATGATTGTTTTAAAGGATGGCGAAGTAGTTCATCATGATTCACACCAAGGGATTGATGCTGAACATTTAGAGCGTTTTATTTAATTGAAAATATGATATATATGCGTTCTACGTATTTTATACGTTTATCACTTATACTATTTAGCTTATCGTCGTGTAAAAACCTACCACAAGCAGAGAATGTTTCAGGAAGTGCACAGCAAACAAATGTTGAAAGTTACCAATTGCAAGGGATACTCTGGCAACAAAGCGCGGCAGAATATAAAGCTTTATGTTTCCAAGCATTTAATTCGGCTACCCTTCAACTTAAAGAAGAGATAGCTAATAAGTCAGCTTCTGGAAAACCTTTGGCGATTATTACAGATATTGACGAAACGGTTTTAGACAACAGTCCGTACCAAGCAACACAAGCTAAAGAAGGAAAGCCGTACAGCCGTGATTCTTGGGTAGCTTGGGGAAATCTTGAAGAGGCAACTTCTGTACCTGGTTCTTTAGATTTTTTAAACTACGCCAGTGCTAATGGTGTTGCTGTGTTTTACATTTCAGATCGTCATGATGTTCAGCAAGAAACGACTTTGAATAACCTAAAAAAACTGGGCTTTCCCAATGCCGATGCCGATCATATTTTTTTGAAGGAAAAAGGAGTTGATAAAGAAACGCGCCGCCAAAAGGTGTACAAAAACTACGAAGTGGTTATGTATTTAGGTGATAATCTTTCTGACTTTTCAGCTATTTTTTGATAATCAACCTACCAAAACGCGAAATACATTAGCTGATAGCATAAAACAGAAATTTGGAAATACATTTATTGTACTTCCAAACCCTATGTATGGTGCTTGGCAAACTGATGGTATTTATGAAGGAAACTATAATTGGTCACCTGCTCAAAAAGATTCTATTATTCGTGAGAAATTAATCGGGTATTAAGATTTTCTTTTTGTGAATTTTAAAAAAACAGTTGCTAATTAAAAGTTTCTTTTTAAAATTTCTTTTAACCTTTCCTTCATATCTTCCCCAGCGTCGAATACCATTTGTTCGTTAGTAGGAAAATGGACAAACCGGTTTTGAACCCATATCCAATCATTTTGAGATAATGCTTGCTTATCGCCACGATAGGAAGCAAATGTATTTTCAAAAACAAACTCTGAAGCAAGGGGATAGTTATTAAGGTTTCGGTTGTTCAGCAAATCTTTATAAATAACCTCACCTGCTACTTGCACTGCTTTTTCTTGGGTTGTTATGTTCACAATAGCCGTAACATTTTTATAGACATCCACCTTAATTTTGTTGCCTTCACGATCCAAAACATAATTACCATTTCGGTCTTTTTTATATTCCCACCCATCTTTAATACGTTGCGAACGGCGTTCTTCAGTTTCTGATATACGCTCTGGTGAAATGGCAATATTCCGTAAATTTAAATCGATGGCGTGGGTATATTCAATTCCGTTTTCAGGTTTGCTGTGAAACTCAGTCCAAAAATTGTTTAAACCATAGGTGTTAAAATCTAGCAGTTCTCTTTCTAATCGAAAAGGTATTACTTGGTTCGTACGATTGTTTAAGGATACCATTACAAAATCGGTTCCCAAAAATCGAGTGTCGTCCAATAATGTGTTTACATCTTTATAATTGGGCTGTAGGTCGTGAATATCACAAAGTAAATAATAGGAATCCCTATAGTCTTCAACCGTATTCCTGTTTTTTAAACGGACAGCTTCATTATAAAGATCTGCCACGTAGTTTTGCTTGGCGGTAATAATCTGGCTGCTGTAATCTTTAAATTTAAAATCGGCGTTTCTACCAAGGGTTTTACTATATAAAGGAAGTAGAGGCCGCACTAGAAACTGACGATCTTCCAGTTTTTTGTACAGGAGATAAATAGATCGAGATTTATTGCTCTCGTTGCTTTTCTTCAGAAAATTGATTCGTCTTGTATCTTCTGAAACAGCTTTTTTATAAGCTTCTTCTAAAAGAATAATATGCTCGTCGTTTTTTTCGACATATTTATCTTTCTGAAGTTTTTTAACAGCAAGGTCTATAGCGCGATCGTAATCGCCCTCAGCTATAAATTTTTGATTTCGCTTTACACTGCTACAAGATGAAAAAATAAGTAGCGCTACTATTGAAAATAAAAAAGCTCTCATAATTTTTTAATTTGGTTATGAGAGCTAAAATACAATTGTAATGCCAAACTTTAAAATGGGTCTGCCGGAAGTATTTTTCCGCTGCAATCTCCAAAGCCTATTCGCACTTTGTCATTTTCACAGAAACCTCTAAGAATTACTGTATCGTTATCGTTTATAAACTTACGTTCGGTACCATCATCCATTTTTAATGGATTTTGACCTTTCCAAGTTAATTCTAGCATTGATCCGTAGCTATCTTTTGTAGGGCCAGAAATGGTTCCGCTACCCATCATATCACCACTTCGCACATTACAGCCATTTACGGTATGGTGTGCCAATTGTTGCGACATAGACCAATACATATATTTAAAGTTACTATTGGCAACAACATTTTCTTTACCACCTTCTGGCTGAATAATGGCTTGTAAATTGATGTCAAAATTCTTTTTACCATCTTGCTTTAAGTAGGTGAGTGGTTCAGGCTCTTGATCTGGACCATCTGTACGGAAACCTTCTAAGGCATCTAATGTTACTATCCAAGGCGAAATGGTAGAGGCAAAACTCTTTCCTAAGAATGGGCCTAGCGGCACATATTCCCAAGCTTGAATATCACGAGCACTCCAATCGTTAAACATAACAAGACCGAAAATATATTCTTCGGCATCTTCAACCGAAATTCGTTTTCCTAAGTCGTTTGCTGCTGTAGTGATAAAAGCCATTTCTAGCTCAAAATCTACCAATTTTGAAGGTCCAAACCCAGGAATACCATCATCACCAGGCTTCTGTTGGCCAATTGGTCTTTTAACGGGAGTACCAGAAGGAATTATAGACGAGCTTCTTCCGTGGTAACCAATAGGGATGCGAAGCCAGTTAGGCATTAAAGCATTTTCTGGTCCACGAAATAAAGTACCTACATTGGTAGCGTGTTCCTTGCTCGCATAAAAGTCGGTATAATCACCTACATCAACAGGTAATTGCATTTCTACTTCATCCATGCTGAATAATATCTTTTCACGGTGTTCCTCGTTATCACGAAGTTCGGTGCGGCTTCCTTCTCTAAATATTTCAGAGATACGGTTTCGAACCAAGCGCCAAGTCTTTCGACCGTCGGCTATAAAGTCGTTTAAGCTGTCTTGTAGAAAAATATCATCGGTAAGGTCTATTCCTTCAAAATAGCCAAGTTGATGTAAAGCGCCTAGGTCTATTGCGGTATCGCCTATTCGGGTACCAATAGTAATAACATCGTCGCGGGTTAAAAATACCCCAAAAGGGATGTTTTGGATAGGGAAGTCGCTGTTTTTCGGTACTTCCAGCCAAGATGTATAAGTTGGATCGTTAGCTTGTAAAGGCATATTCGTTTTTTTGTAGTTTGTAAAAATTGTAATCAAATATATAATTTCTGAAGGACTAACCACAACCATTTTGTATTTTTGCTTTCTCGATTGGGTTTTTTATAATTTCCTTAACGGAAACACCACAAAATCAATCGATACCCTTAGTTGAATTAGTATAAAAATCATGACACCTATTGTAACTGAATAGGTTTTTTACTGAAATAGATATGACAAGAGACACCGAAATATTTGACTTAATAGAAGCCGAAAAAAAACGGCAATTAAATGGATTGGAACTAATCGCTTCTGAAAACTTCGTGAGCGACCAAGTATTAGAAGCAGCAGGTTCCATATTAACCAATAAATATGCCGAAGGATATCCGGGAAAACGCTATTATGGCGGTTGTGAAGTAGTAGATAAAGTAGAGCAATTGGCTATAGATCGCGCAAAAACATTGTTTAATGCCGAATATGTAAACGTTCAACCGCATAGTGGATCGCAAGCCAATACAGCGGTTTTCGCCACATGTATGAAACCGGGTGACACCTTTTTAGGTTTTGACCTTTCTCACGGTGGGCACTTAACACACGGAAGCCCAGTGAATTTTTCGGGTAAATTATACAATCCTGTTTTTTATGGAGTAGATGAAGAAACGGGATTAATTGATTATGATGAGGTTGAAAAAATGGCTATAGCTGAAAAACCAAAAATGATTATTGCGGGTGCTTCCGCTTATTCTCGTGAAATTGATTACAAACGTTTTCGTGAAATAGCAGATAAAGTGGATGCTATTTTAGTGGCCGATATGGCACACCCCGCTGGATTAATTGCGAAAGGAATTATAAGCGACCCTGTTCCACATTGTCATATTTGTACCACTACCACCCATAAAACGTTGCGCGGACCAAGAGGCGGGATGATATTGATGGGTAAAGATTTTGAAAATCCTTTTGGGCAAAAGCTGAAAAGTGGTAAACTTAAAAAAATGTCTACGCTATTAAATAGTGGGATTTTCCCTGGGAACCAAGGAGGTCCGTTAGAACATATTATTGCCGCAAAAGCTGTCGCCTTTGGTGAAGCATTGACCGATGAATTTTTACACTATATGGTTCAGGTGAAAAAGAATGCAGCCGTCATGGCACAAGCTTTTGTAGATAAAGGTTATAAAATAATTAGTAACGGAACCGATAACCATATGATGTTAATCGATCTTCGGAACAAAAACCTATCCGGAAAAGATGCTGAAGAAGCATTGACTAAAGCCGATATTACCGTAAATAAAAATATGGTGCCATTTGATGATAAATCGCCATTTGTAACAAGTGGTATTCGTATTGGAACTCCTGCGATCACTACCCGCGGTTTGGTAGAAGAAGATATGCATAAAGTGGTTGAATTGATAGATGAAGTAATTAACAACTTTGAAAACGAAGACACACTAAAAGAGGTTGCTAAAAAAGTAAATACGTTGATGGAAGGACGCCCTTTGTTTAAAATGTAGCGTTCACTTAAATCGAAACTATACATAAAACC
>NZ_CAXBCK010000015.1:0-77226 GCF_963974425.1 uncultured Marixanthomonas sp. | reverse complement strand
GGTCGCCGCCTTCTTATAAAGCCCCTCATCATTTGATGAGGGGCTTTTTTTATGCGTGAATTTTAAAATATTAAGAGTATTTAGTTTAATAATTCTTCTATTTTTGAAATTCCTATGAGAATACAAACCCAAAAAGAAGAATACTTAAATGTGCTAACACACGGAATAGGTTTTCTATTAAGTTTAGTAGGATTTGCCCTCCTGTTTATTTTCCACACGTACGAAAGTTGGCAAGGAATTATTGGAATCTCTCTCTATGGATTTTCTTTAGCAGCGCTTTATTTTGCTTCAACAATCTATCATTATGAAAAGAATAGTAATAGAAAATTCTTATATAGAAAACTAGATCACATAAGTATCTATTTATTAATAGCTGGCACTTATTCTCCAGTGGTTTTAATTGTTTTATCAGATAGTTTAGGTTGGGTGTTATTTTGGAGTGTATGGGGCATTGCTCTCGTTGGAACGATTTTAAAAGTCTTTTTCACAGGTAAATTTGAACTTTTTTCTACTCTTTTATATTTAGCTATGGGTTGGTTAATCGTCTTTGATTTTTCAGCACTTAAAGAAGCCGTAAATCAAACTGGCTTGTTATTACTAATGGGAGGAGGCGCAGCTTATACCGTTGGTATTATTTTTTATTCGCTAGATAAGGTTAAATACAGCCATGTAATTTGGCATGTTTTTGTGCTTACCGGTAGTATTTTACATTATTTATTTATTTTCTTAGAAGTAATTTAAAGAAAGTATGCCAATAGAATAGCAACTACAACAGCAATCATTTTAGATAAATCAAACTTATGGTTGCTTGAACTTTCAAAAAGAATAGTAGTTGAAACGTGTAGAAAGACTCCAATGACGACCGCAGTTATTTCAGTATGATACGTATGAATATAAGCGCTATTTTCAGAAATAAAACTACCCAAAGGTGTCATTAACGCAAATAAGAATAAAAATAAAAGTGTAATTTTTCTAGAGTATCCAGCTTTTATAAAAAAGAATGACAGAATTATTGCTACAGGTATTTTGTGAATGATAACACCGATTAATAGGTTGTTTTTTTCAGAAATAGGAAAACCTTCCAGCAAAGCGTGGATTGATAAACTAATAAATAAAAGCCAAGGAAAATCTTTTGTATCAGCATGTAAATGAACGTGACCATGTTCTGCTCCTTTTGAGAAAAACTCTAAGAATATTTGGAGTAAAATCCCCAACATTATAAAAATACCGATGGATTTTGTAGGAGTTTCAAATACTTCGGGTAAAAGTTCAAAAACAGTTATAGCTAATAAAAAAGCCCCACTAAAAGCGAGATATAAAGATATTTGCTTTATTTTTTTTGTTTTTAAAAATAGAGCGACCCCATACCCTAATGCTACAGCTAAAAAAAGTAATAGATAATTCATTAATTAAAAATAAGTATTAATCGTTCAGATTTATTTTTATCAAATTTATTTAGATGATAGTCGCCAAAGCAATTCACTAATTTCACTCCTGCTTCAAAAAAATAATTTTTAAAATCTTCTAGCCTTAATGCTTTCACTCTTTCGGTATAAAAATATCTCTCGTTTTCATGTGTAAAACGAATGTCCTTAAAAATATAACCCTCTTCAAGATACCGGTGAATGTAGAAATCAATTCCATCAACAGTTTTAACTTCAGAAGGTACCAAGTTATTTAAAACATAATCAGTATTTAAAAAATCAATAACTCCGTAACCATTGGGCTTGAGCTCTTCTTTAATCGATTTTATGGTTCGAAGGTTATCATTTTCTTTTTCAAAATAACCGAAGCTTGTGAATAAATTGAAAACCGCATCAAACTTATCAGGATAGGGAAGGCACATATCATGTACTTCAAAATGAAGGTTTTTACTTTCAAACTGTTTAGCATATTCGATACTCGAATTTGATAAATCTACTCCAGTGACATCATATCCTATTTTATTAAGATATTTAGCATGACGGCCTTTTCCACAAGCGAGGTCTAATATCTTTGATTTTTCAGAAAGATTTAAAAAAGAAGTAAGTTTTTTCATAAAAAAACCAGCTTCTTCGTAATCTCGATCCTTGTATAATATGTGATAAAACGGTGTATCAAACCAGGATGTGTACCAGGTATCTGTTTCTTTTTGCATGAAGTGGGTTTTGCCCTGCAAAAATACTGTAATTTTGTATCAAATTGTAACATACATTATGGAAAGTAATTTTAAAATGGTTGCCAAGACCTTATTTGGATTAGAAGATTTATTAGCTAAAGAACTTCGACAATTAGGAGCTTCGGGTATTGAAAAAGGAACCCGAAACGTCGCGTTTGAAGGAGATACCGGTTTTATGTATAAAGCAAATTTATGCTGCCGAACAGCTATAAAAATTTTAAAACCTATCACTGCTTTTAATGTATTTACTGAAGACGATTTATACAAAAGCATTTATAAAATTAAATGGGAAGATTATATGGAGGCAAATGGTAGTCTTGCTGTAGATGCCACTGTGTTTTCTAAACAATTTACACATTCCCAATATGTAGCTTTAAAGACTAAAGATGCTATTGTAGACCGTTTTAGAGATAAAGATGGTATACGGCCCGATGTAGATTTAGATCACCCAACATTACGTATAAATGTGCATATAGACCGAAATATTTGTACTGTTTCATTAGATAGTAGCGGTCAATCATTACATAAACGTGGCTATAAAACCGAAACGGGTCTTGCTCCTATAAACGAAGTGTTAGCAGCAGGAATTATTATGTTGTCGGGTTGGGAAGGACAGTGTAACCTTATGGACCCTATGTGTGGTAGTGGAACTATTTTAGCTGAAGCCGCTATGATTGCTTGTAACATTCCTCCAAACCTAAAAAGACTTCCATTTTAAAATTTATGGTTCAGATAAAGATGGTTATACGTTGAATAAGGCGAAAGAAAATATTCGAAATGCCAACCTTCAAGATTTTATAGAAATAAAGCAACAAGACTTTTTTGAAAGTGAAAAACCGGTTGATAAACCTATGTACTTAATTTTTAACCCACCTTATGACGAACGTTTATCCGTAGCTGATATTGATGTTTTTTACAAACAAATTGGGGATACTTTAAAACAAAGTTACCCTGGCACACAGGCTTGGATGATTACAAGTAACATGGAGGCGCTTAAAAATGTAGGCTTAAAAACTTCAAAAAAGGTAAAACTTTATAATGGAAAACTCGAAAGCCGTTTGGTACGTTACGAAATGTACGAAGGAAGCCGGAAAGCAGGTAAACAGTAATTTAATTTTCAGCTTTTCTCACCCCTTCTTAAAAAAGGAGGGGTGGTTGCAGGTTGATAAGCCTTTAGCATATTGGTATTCAATAGCAAATAATTATTTTTACATTTCTATTTTTTTTAACTCCTTATAGTTTCTATTTAATCGTCTTAGTAAAATCCCATAGACCACTCGGTAAAATAATATGATTAACCCTATAAAAAGGAGTCCGATAACAAATTGTGCCAAAAAGAAAACAGAAGCAAAGCTCTCTTGAGAAATATTAGAAAAACCTTCATATTTTTCACTCATTAATGCGAACAAATGATCTTTGTTTAGATAATAATAAATATTAATTGCCAACATAATCAAGGCATTTGCTCCAACATTATATATAACAAAATACTTAACCGTTTTTCTGGTTTTTAAAATATTCTTCATCAATTCTTTAACTGAATCGGTAATTTTAATATTTCGGTGATTTTTATAGAACAAATATATAAAGAGGCCAAACACCAAATAATTGATTATATTAATTGCAATTAATATATTATGAAGCCCCATGGCATCGTTTATCTGGTTACTTATTTTAAAGTTTTCACTTATATTGGGAATGACCAATGCTAAAACTGTCCAAAGAACAATTTCAACAATACTTATGTAGAAAATCCACTTCACTATGGAAGAAGATTTTTTAAGTAACATTTTGTAAATATCATTATATGACAACTTAGGTAGCTCTTGCTCCCTTTTTTGCCAGTCTTTTTTTAATAATTCTAGTTCGTCCATGTATACAACCTCCTATGGATTTAATATGTTACGTAACTTTCCTTTAATTCGGTTCATTTTTACCCTTGCGTTCACTTCGGTAATACCTAATGTTTCGGAAATTTCCTTGTAATTTTTATCTTCTAAATACAAAAACACCAATGCCTTGTCAATATCATTAAGTGTTTTTACAGCACTGTACATTAACTTTAATTGCTCTTCAATGGTATCATCATAAGGCTCGGCTTTTATTTTAAAACTGATACTTTCAAAACTTGCAGTATCAATTCTGCGTTTCTTTTTTCGATATAAAGTAATGGCAGTATTTAGTGCTACCCGATACATCCAAGTACTAAACTTCGAGTCTCCTCGAAACTTAGGAAATGCTTTCCATAACTGTATGGTAATCTCTTGGAACAAATCATTGTGAGCATCTTGATCATTGGTATATAATCTGCATATTTTATGCACGATGTTCTGGTTTTCCTCCAATTGGGTTACAAAACTATGTTCGAGTTCTTTCGTCAATGCAATACTGTTAGCTGTTTCATTAGTAGTCTAAGAAACAAGATTGTTACAATAATCACAAAAATTACTATTTTTTATGCAAGGCTACTAAACAAATAGTAACTTTATAGTACAACAAAAAGCTATGAATATACCACAAACCCAAAAACCTCGTGTAGTCGTTATAGGCGGAGGATTTGCGGGAATTTCATTTATAAAAAAGATTAAAAATGAAAACGTACAAATTGTACTTTTCGATAAAAATAACTATCACACCTTTCAGCCGTTATTGTATCAAGTTTCTACCTCCGGATTGGAACCAGACTCGATAGCGTATCCACTCCGGAAAATCTTCAGAAAAAATAAAAATTTTCATTTCCGTTTAGCTGAAGTAGAATATATTAATAAAGAAAAAAAGGAAATTGAAACTTCAATAGGAAAGCTAACCTATGATTATTTGGTAATCGCTACAGGAACTAAAACTAATTACTTCGGAAATCAAAATATTGAAAAGAACAGCATGCCGATGAAAACGGTTCCCCAGGCATTGAATATTCGAAGTTTAATGCTTCAGAATATTGAAAAGGCTGATATGACCGAAGATCCTGAAGAACGAAAACGGCTTTTAAATTTTGTTATAGCTGGAGCTGGGCCAACTGGGGTGGAGCTAGCAGGGGCGTTGGCCGAATTTAAAAACGGAATTCTTGAAGATGATTATACCGAAATGAACGAAGCCGAAATGCAAGTTCATTTATTGGAAGGTATGGATCGAGTGCTGCCACCAATGAGCGAGGAGGCCTCTAGATTGGCGCAAAAAGCTTTAGAGCGTTTAGGTGTACACGTTCATCTTAATACGATGATTGAAGATTATGATGGAAAAATAGTAACCACAAAAGGTGAAAAAAGCTTTGAAACCGAAGCGTTTATTTGGGCTGCAGGAGTTACGGGAAATCCTATTAAAGGAATTGATGGAACATCATTAATGAAAAAGATTAACAGATATTACGTAAACGAATTTAATAAAGTTAAAGATACCGATGCTATTTTTGCATTAGGTGATATCGCCTTAATGGAAACGGAAGCGTACCCTAAAGGACACCCTCAAGTTGCTCAACCCGCTATTCAACAAGGGAAACATCTGGGTGATAACTTTAAAAAATTACTTCGCAATAAACCACTAGAACCTTTTGAATACTATGATAAAGGTACTATGGCAACTGTAGGGCGAAACAAAGCCGTGGTCGATATAAAAAAAATGCATTTAGGTGGTTTTATCGCATGGTTTATCTGGATGTTTATCCACCTTTGGTTTTTAGTAGGCTTTCGTAATCGAGTAGTTACTTTTTTTAATTGGACATATAGTTATATTAGTTACGATCGTGCCGCAAGATTGATTATCAGGCCTTTTAGAAAGGATGTTTAATTAATTTGTTTTAACAGGAATAGGTCCGCCGTGAGTAACATATTGACCCCCTATTTCGTTAATGTTCACGTTAAGCTCGTCATCGCTATCGATGCTGTTAATGTTTACTTTTAATTCGTCATAAGTATCTATGCTTTTTAGGTTTACGTCAAGCTCATCGTAAGTATCAATATCAACGATACGAACATCTAGGGTGTTGTTTTCACTAATAGGAACTAATTTATAATCTGAAGTTGTTTCAATAGAATCTTTTGAAGCATATGCCTTCGGAATAATTTCAAACTCTTTAATTACATTGATAGTGAGACAAATTGCAATGATGGTCAAAATGGTTTTGGTATATAAATCTGTTTTCATAATTAATTTTTTAAATGGTTTCTATTTCTGAAAAAATCAAAATGTGTTCCAAAGTGCAACTAATACTGAAAATAAGGGCTGTTTTTAGTATTTTAGCTAAAAATTGACTGTAATGATTTCAGAAAAACAATTCAAGAAAGAAATAAACTTAATAATAACCAATGCCATACGGGAAGATGTAGGTGATGGCGATTTTAGTTCGCTAGCTTGTATTCCTGAAGATGCAACCGGAGAAGCCAAGTTGTTGGTTAAGGACGATGGTATTATAGCTGGGATAGACTTTGCTCGGCAGGTTTTTGAATTTGTAGATACCGGCTTGAAAATAGATATTAATATAGAAGATGGGAGCCGTGTAAAAAAAGGAGATGTTTGTTTTTACGTATCAGGATTATCACAATCTATTTTAAAATCTGAACGATTGGTTTTAAACGCTATGCAACGTATGAGTGCAATAGCTACTAAAACAAATAAATACGTAAAGCTGTTAGAAGGAACCAATACTCAAATCTTGGATACTCGCAAGACCACTCCAGGGATTCGCGCTCTAGAAAAATGGGCGGTAAAAATAGGAGGTGGTGAAAACCACCGTTTTGCTCTATACGATATGATAATGCTAAAGGATAACCACATTGATTTTTGTGGAGGAATAACAAAAGCAATTGAAAAAACACAAAACTATTTAAAAGATCATAACTTAAATTTAAAGATAATTGTAGAAGCCAGAAACTTAGATGAAATTAAAGAGATACTGGAAAACAAGGGTGTTTACCGAATTTTAATTGATAACTTTAATTATAGTGATACAAAAAAAGCGGTTCAAATGATTGGCGATTCTTGTCTAACTGAATCTAGTGGTGGTATAACATTAGAAACAGCTCGAAAATACGCCGAATGTGGAGTAGACTATATAAGTAGTGGTGCGTTGACTCATTCAGTTTATAATATGGATTTAAGCTTAAAAGCAGTTTAATGTCGGAAGATGAAGAGTTTAATATAGAGAAGCTACCAGTTATACGTACCTTAGCAAAATGGTGTAAAAAGGTGAAAATACCAGGAACCAATGGGCTTTCTTTATATCATTTACTAGAAATATATGGTACTGGAATTATAAAAGGAACCTTTTCATCTCGGGCGAGTTCCATTGCGTATAGTTTCTTTATAGCTATTTTTCCTTTCTTATTGTTTATCTTAAATTTGATTCCGTACTTCGATTTTATAGACGGCTTTTTAACGCAGTTCTTAATATTCATTGAAGAGTTATTACCACCCCAGACAGCCGATTTATTTTACCCAGTAATTGCCGATATTGCTGTAAACCCTAGAGGTGGTCTGCTTTCTTTCTCCATTATTTTAGCGATATTTTTATCTGCTAATGGAGTAAATGCTATTTTCAGTGCTTTTGAATATTCCGTGCATGTTACAATAAACCGAACTTTCGTTAGACAATATGCTGTGGCCTTTGGGGTAGCTATTTTGTTGGCATTGTTATTGTTAACTACAGTAGGAGTCATTTTGTATGGCGAATACCTTATAAATGAGTTGGTAGGGAAAGTCTATGTTGAAAACAACGTTTACTTAGTTACAATTATGCAATTGGTTATTTTTATAAGTATGATATACACCATTATATCAATATTATACTATTTTGGTACTAAGCAAGGTAAAGAGTCTCATTTTTTCTCTTTTGGCGCATTATTGACAACTATTTTATTTTTAGTAACTACCTATTTATTTGGTATTTACATTAACAACTTTTCAAATTATAATGAATTATATGGATCACTTGGGGCACTTTTAATCATGTTGTTCTATATTTGGATAAATTCAAACTTACTATTATTAGGGTTTGAATTAAATGTATCCCTACAATTATTAAAGGATAGAAATAAAAACAATAACACTAATACTTAAAGAAATGAAGAAATTATTTTTAACAATGACCTTAGTAGCTACTACTATTCTTACTGCAGTAGCACAAGATGTAACCGGAAAATGGAAAACCATAGATGACGAAACCGGCGAAGAAAAATCCATTGTAGAGATTTATAAAGACAATGGTAAAGTTTACGGTAAAGTTGTAGAAATACTTAACCCAGCAAAAAAAGACGCTACTTGCGTAGATTGCCCGGGTGCAGATAAAGACAAGCCTATTTTAGGATTAGTCATTATAAAAGGACTTGAAAAAGATGGAGATGAATATAATGATGGAAAAATACTAGATCCTAACAGTGGTAAAGTGTACAAGTGTTACATAGAACTTGAAAGCCAAGATAAATTAAAAGTACGTGGTTACATTGGTTTTTCTTTATTAGGAAGAACACAATATTGGCATCGTGTAAAATAATTTTTTATTTAAAATAGTATCTTTAGTCCACTCAAATTTGAGTGGACTAATTTTTTTCTGAAAATAGTATCTGTGTATTATATAGACGTCATCCTCCCAATTCCTTTAAAACAAAAATTCACCTATCGTGTTAACAAAGACGAAGCTGCTTTTCTGCGTCAAGGTATGCGGGTAGCTGTACCTTTTGGAAAATCAAAAGTATATACAGCGATTGTCTATCAGGTGCATAAAACCGCTCTTTCAGGGTATGAAACCAAGGAGATTGACCGTATCTTGGATGAAGAGCCGGTAATTACAGAAACTCAAGTAAAACATTGGGAATGGATGGCTTCCTATTACATGTGTACGTTGGGCGAGGTAATCCGTGCCGCGCTGCCCAGTGCTTTTTTGTTGGAAAGTGAAACGATTATTTCCTTATCAAAAAGTGATGTTTCTGAAGAAGAATTAGACGATGACGAATTCTTAGTTTTTGAAGCATTACAACATCAATCATCGCTTCATATAAACGATATCCGTTCGGTACTAGATAAGAAAAATGTAGTAGCGGTTCTAGAAAAATTACTTCAGAAAAAGATAATCCAAGTTCAGGAAGAAGTATATGAGCAGTACAAACCTAAACTGAAGCGATATGTAAAACTTACGTCGAAATATGCTTCCGAAGAAAACCTAAAAGCACTTTTAGAAACATTATCACGGGCTCCTAAACAGAAAGAAGTATTACTAAATCTCTTCATGCTTTCGGCCCAAGCCAATAAACCCATTAGCGTAAAACAGCTTCAAAAACAAAGTGATACGTCTTCAAGCGTGATAAAATCATTGATAGATAAGGAAATACTGGAAGAGTATTACGTAAAAAAAGACCGAGTTCAATATAGTGGCGAAGCAGCTTCAGATATTAAAAAACTGAATGAAGCTCAAGAAGTTGCTTTTTCTGAAATAAAAGAAAGTTTTAAAACCAAAGATGTCACATTGCTACACGGTGTGACTTCAAGTGGAAAAACAGAAGTGTACGTTCGGCTTATTTCCGAAATAATTGAGAACGGGAAACAAGTTCTGTATATGCTTCCTGAAATAGCCTTGACCACACAATTAATTACGAGATTACAAAATTATTTTGGGGCTAAAGTAGCGGTTTATCATTCTAAATATTCGGTTAACGAACGAGTAGAAGTTTGGAATAATGTACTGTATTCTAGATCCAAAGCGCAGATTGTAATTGGCGCAAGATCTTCCTTGTTTTTACCGTTTAATAATTTAGGTTTAATATTAGTGGACGAAGAACATGAGCCTTCCTTTAAACAATACAACCCGGCGCCACGGTATCAAGCGCGTGATGCTGCTGTGGTTTTAGCAAACCTGCATACCGCAAAAATCTTAATGGGATCTGCAACTCCTTCCTTAGAGAGTTATTATAATGCTGACAATAATAAATACGGATTGGTTAACCTTAAAACCCGGTTTGGTGATGTGTTAATGCCCGAAATTGAACTGATTGATATAAAAGAGAAGACTAGAAAAAAACGAATGAAAGGCCACTTTAGCGATCATCTTTTAGAAGAGATGAATGAAGTATTGGAGTTGGGCGAACAAGTAATATTATTTCAAAACCGCCGTGGTTATTCTCCAATTGTGGAATGCACTACTTGCGGAACTTCACCACAATGTCCTAATTGTGATGTGAGTTTGACGTTTCATCAATATAAAAATGAATTACGCTGTCACTATTGTGGCTACCATATGGCGATGCAGTTGTCTTGTATGGCTTGCGGGAGTGACACATTAGACACTAAAGGTTTTGGTACCGAACAGATTGAAACAGAATTGAAAGCTCTGTTCCCAAAACATTCCATTGCTCGAATGGACCAAGATACCACACGAGGCAAACATGCGTACGCTAAATTGATTGATAAGCTAGAAAATGAAGAAATCGATATTTTGGTAGGCACACAAATGTTGGCAAAGGGGTTAGATTTTAGAAACATTAGTTTGGTTGGCGTTATGAACGCAGATAATCTACTTAACTTCCCTGATTTTAGGGCACACGAGCGCAGTTTTCAGTTATTGCAACAAGTGGCCGGTAGGGCAGGACGTACCAGTAAACGTGGAAAGGTATTGATACAAACGTACAATCCGTATCATCAAATATTACAACAAGTAAGTACGAATGATTATGAAGGGATGTATAAAGAGCAGTTGGAAGACCGATACCAATATAAATATCCTCCATACTATAGGACTATAAAAATCACCTGTAAAGACCGTAATCTTCAAAAAATGCAAAAAGCGTCAAAGTGGTTTGGTCAAGCTTTGGAAAATAAATTAGGAGAACAAGTGTTAGGACCAGAACCACCACCAGTAAGCAGAATTCGAAACTTTTATATAAGTAACATTTTAATTAAAATTCCGAAGAAACAATCGCTTGAAAAAACAAAACAATATATAAATAGGGTACAACAGAGTTTTAACTCTATTAAGGAGTTCTCCAGTGTTCGGTTAACAATAGATGTAGATAATTATTAAGATTTCATAGAGGCAGAAAGCGCTTCAACTAAATCAGATTTTCGGTTACGACTAAGAGGAAGTTGCTGGTTGTCAAGCTCGATAACTTTACTGTTATAACGTTCTACTTTATCAAGGTTAACAATGTACGATTTGTGAATACGTAGAAAACGATCTTCTGGTAATAACGCTTCAAAAGCTTTCATAGTAGAGAGAACCACTAAAGCATCGTGTTCGGTAACTAACTTCACATAATCACCAAGGGCTTCGATGTAGCGTAATTCATTAAGGAATACTTTACGTTTTTTAAGATTACTTTTTACAAAGATGAAATCTTCATCATCAAAACCATCATCATTTTTAAGCTTGTAATTGGTAATAGCCTTATGCACGGCGTTTAAAAATCGTTCTTTGGAAATAGGCTTACGTAAATAATCTATGGCATCGTAATCAAATGCTTTAAAGGCATATTTAGTTTTACCAGTAACAAAAATAATCTGTGGTTTTTTGGTAAGATCATCTAATAAATCAAAACCGGAAAGAATAGGCATTTCAATATCTAAAAAGATAAGATCTATATCGGTAGTGGCAAGTCCCATTT
Source organism: uncultured Marixanthomonas sp. (assembly GCF_963974425.1). NCBI lineage: Bacteria > Pseudomonadati > Bacteroidota > Flavobacteriia > Flavobacteriales > Flavobacteriaceae > Marixanthomonas > uncultured Marixanthomonas sp. Next base: position 65,484 of record NZ_CAXBCK010000015.1, on the reverse strand, counting down.
TAGCCTCAATAGCATTGTTGTATTCAGCAACAAGATCTAATGAGGGATGGTTTTCTATTAATTTTACAATAGAAAGACGTTGTAACGTGGAGTCATCTACAATGACACATTTTAATATTGGTTTGTCCACAAGTAAAAAAGTTAGATAGTTTAGTATAACAATTATACTCAAAATATCGATGAAAGGCAAGTTTTTTTAACCTTTGTCGTAAAAAAAAGGGGTTTGTCTTATTGCGTAGGAAACTTCTGATTTATGTTTTTTGTATTGTTTTAGATAATAGGTTTGATAATTATAAATAAAAGAGTATTTTTGCACGCTCTTGGCAAGAGGCTAAGAGTTACTATTATTAATTTTAATCGATTTTTATGAATCATTACGAAACTGTTTTCATCTTAAATCCCGTTTTATCTGATGAGCAGATAAAGGAAACAGTAAAGAAATACGAAGATATTCTTGTTTCTAAAGGTGCTAAGATGATATCCAAAGAAGATTGGGGACTAAAAAAATTGTCCTATGCAATCCAACACAAAAAAAGTGGTTTTTACCATTTATTTGAATTTACTGCACCCGGTGAATCAATAAACGCTATGGAAGTAGAGTTTAGAAGGGACGAACGTATTATGCGTTACCTTACCGTTAAACTTGACAAGCACGCAATTGCTTGGGCAGAGAAAAGACGTAACCGAAACAACAAACAAAAAGCAAAAGCATAAGGTATGGCATCGATTCAAGAACAAGCAAAAGGAAAAAAAGACGGAGAGATTAGATATCTAACTCCGCTTAATATAGAAACTACAAAAGCTAAAAAATACTGTCGTTTTCAACGATCTGGAATTAAGTACATCGATTATAAAGATGCAGACTTTTTATTGAGCTTTGTAAACGAGCAAGGTAAATTGTTACCTCGCAGATTAACTGGAACATCATTAAAGTACCAACGTAAAGTTGCTGTAGCTGTAAAAAGAGCACGTCACTTAGCGTTGATGCCATATGTAACCGATTTATACAAATAAAAACCAGATAGTATTATGGAACTTATATTAAAACAAGACATTGACAATCTGGGATTCACAGATGATGTTGTATCTGTAAAAAATGGATATGGTAGAAATTACCTAATCCCAGAAGGGTATGCAAATTTAGCGACTCCATCTGCAAAAAAAGCATTGGAAGAAAAGCTTAAGCAACAAGCATACAAAGAGCGTAAAGTTATTGAAGAAGCTCAAAAAGAAGCTGATAAACTTGGCGAAATTTTAGAGTTGAAAATCACTGCTAAAACAGGTGATAAGGATAAATTGTTTGGTTCTGTTACCAATGCAAACCTTGCTGAAGCTTTAGAAAAAGAAAATGTATCTATTGATAAGAAATACATTTCTATTGCCGGTGGTGCTATTAAGCGTACTGGACAATACGAAGCAACAATTCGTTTCCACAGAGATGTAATCGAAACATTTACGTTTGACGTAGTAACAGAAAACCAGTAATTTTTATACTGAATACTGAAATAATATAGAAAAGCCTTCTTCATTTATTTGAGGAAGGTTTTCTTTTTAAGTTAAAATTTTAAACCGGGATTTCGATACAATTTTAATGCTTTTGCTATGCAAAACCATTAAAATCACTCAATCATCTATTATCGGGCAAAAACAAAGGTTATTGAGTGGTTTTGTTGAAACGCCAGTTTCAACGAAATTGTACCGAAATGACCGATTATAAACTAAACCACAATGAAATACGCACGCCTTACAAAAGAGCAATTTGAAGAACTGCACACTGAGTTTATAAACTTTTTAGCCACACAATCCATTACTGGAGAAGAATGGGCCGATATAAAAACAAATAAACCTGAAGTAGCTGAGCAAGAATTAGATGTTTTCAGCGATTTGGTTTGGGAAGGAGTTTTGCAAAAAGCAGAATACCTAGAAAATATGGCACCACAGCAGTTGTTTCTTTTTAAAATTAAAGCAGAACAAATGCAACTTATATCAGTTAAAGTAATGGATAAAACGAAAGACATTACAACTGCCGATGGCTACGCTTGGCTTCAAGAGAACTTTATGACAGATGAAGTTGAGTTTTATACAGCAAACAAACAATTTTCAAACGATAGAAGTGCAGATATTTTTAAATTGATAAAACAAGGCTCTATCATTACAAAAGGAGAGTTATTTCGTTTTTTTGAAGATATTTTAGATAAAATTTCATAATTTTTTAAGTAAGTGGCTGAGTGTTTCGAGGAACGAGAAACGTATCGAACACCCTGCCAAATACTTGCCCTTAGCGGAACCGGAAAGCTCCCTTATTCATATCGTAAACTCTCAATAGGATCTAATTTCGCTGCTTTGGTTGCTGGGTATGAACCTGCAATAACGGCTACGATAAATGTGATAATAGTAGCCCAAATGATAGCTGTCCAGGGTAATGAAAAGTCAAAATCAAAGGCTTTTGCAAATACAAAACCGGTAAGGATACCTAAAAGAATACCGAGAACACTTCCAAATTGACCAATAACAATGGTTTCCATAAAAAACTGAGTGGATATTGTAGAACGCTTGGCTCCTAATGCTTTTCGGACACCAATTTCACGGGTACGCTCGGTAACCGATACGAGCATGATATTCATCAACGCTATCGATGATCCTAAAATAGTAATGATACTAATAATCCAAGCTGCTGTTGACATATAAAGTCCTATTTCAGCAATTTGATTCAATAAATCATCACTACGTAACAAACCAAAATTGTTTTCTTCCACAGGGTTTAAACCGCGAATATTTCTGAAAGTAATAATTGCTTCATCTTGTGCGCCTTGCATGATTTCTTTATTGTCCACGCGCACGCTAATATTATAGTTAATATTTGGGTCGGTAAAAATACCTCGTGCCACCTGAATGGGGATTAACACCTTTAAGTCTTGATTGTTCCCAAAGGTAGATCCTTTAGATTCTAACACACCTATCACTTTAAACTTAACCCCTCGAATACTCACGGTTTTATTTAAAGGATTTTCATTGCCAAATAAGTTTTTCAGAAAATCTGAACCCAATAAACATACTTTATTATTATTCTGAACATCAAAAAAGGTGAAATTTCGACCACGCTCTACTTCGGTTCCAGTATTTAATAAGTAATGCTCATTAACACCATACACTTGAACTTCAGGGTCGGTCTTTTCGCTTTCATACTTTACTTCAGCACCTGCAGTTCCTCTAAATGATATTGCAGTTTGAGTTAAAGGATAATTATATTTATCTACAAACTCCCTAACATCGTTGTAACTAATAATAGGGTTTATCTTTTTGCGTTCCCCGCCACGTTGACTTTGCACTTCCAACTCATAACGTTGTACGTTAAACGTATTGGCTCCCATCGAAGCAAAGTTGTCTGCAATGGTGTTTTCAAGCACTTTAACAGCGCTTAAAATACCCACCAACGCCCAAATACCAATTGCTATAATAACAACGGTGAGAATGGTTCGCAGCAATTGACTTCTAATAGAATCTAAGGCAATACGAACATTTTCGCGAAACAATGAAAACATAGTTACAAATTAAGGTTACCCATTAGACTAATAACAGTCGTTAAAGTTACAAGTTAGCTAATAATTTAAGATATTTGCAACTCGAAATTATAAATAGAACCTTACATTTTAAACCATACAACGTGGCTCAAAAACCATCTATACCCAAAGGAACCCGCGATTTTTCACCTGCTGAAGTAGTAAAGCGCAACTATATTATGAATACGATAAAAAGTTGTTTCACTACCTATGGTTTTCAACCCATTGAAACACCCTCGTTTGAAAATAGCAATACGCTAATGGGAAAATATGGTGATGAAGGAGATCGTTTGATTTTTAAAATTTTGAATAGTGGTGATTTTCTTCGGAAAGTGGACGATACATTATATTCTGAAAAAGATAGTGGTAAATTAACCCCTAAAATTTCAGAAAAAGCGCTGCGATATGATCTTACAGTTCCATTTGCTCGTTACGTAGTACAACACCAAAACGAAATTGATTTTCCGTTTAAACGCTATCAAATTCAGCCGGTTTGGCGAGCTGATAGACCTCAAAAAGGGCGGTTCAGAGAGTTTTTTCAGTGTGATGCCGATGTGGTAGGGAGTAAATCGCTTTGGCAAGAGGTGGAGTTTGTACAACTGTACGATGCTGTGTTCAACAAATTGAACTTGGAAGGTGTTACCATTAAAATGAACAACCGTAAAGTATTAAGCGGAATTGCCGAAGTAATAGGCGCCGAAGATAAATTAATCGACTTTACCGTTGCTTTGGACAAACTAGATAAAATAGGGGAGGACGGCGTTAAAAAAGAAATGCGCGAAAAAAGCATTTCTGAAGATGCTATAGAAAAACTACAACCGTTGTTTCAAGTAAGTGGAACAGCTTCGGAAAAACTAAATTTATTAAAAGACTTACTTGCTTCTTCTGAAACAGGAATGCAAGGTGTTAACGAATTGGAGTTTATCGTAAATACTATTTCGGAAATTGGTTTACAAACCGCAACCTTAGAAATTGATGTAACTTTAGCTCGTGGCTTAAACTACTATACGGGAGCCATTTTTGAAGTCGCTGCCCCCGAACAAGTAAAGATGGGAAGCATTGGCGGCGGTGGTCGCTACGATGACTTAACTGGCATTTTCGGACTCAAAAATATGAGTGGCGTAGGTATTTCATTTGGGTTAGATCGAATTTACTTAGTGTTAGAAGAGTTAGGTTTGTTTCCTGAAACGGTTTCTGCTAATACAAAAGTCCTTTTTATCAATTTTGGTGAAGAAGAAGCATTGTATGCTATGAAAGCCGTTGCAAAACTTAGAAAAGAGGGTATTACTGCTGAACTATACCCAGATGCTACAAAAATGGGCAAACAAATGAGTTATGCAGATAAACGCAATATACCCTATACAGTTTTAGCCGGCGGAAACGAAATACAAGCTGAAACATATACGCTTAAACATATGAAAAGCGGAGAACAAGATGCGGTTTCGTTTACAGAGTTGCGAGCTAAGTTGATGTAATTGTCGATTACATGCTAAAGATCATATTTATAGATAGTTATTAACTGTTTTCCGAGTAAAAACTACTCAAAATGCTCCTTAATAACTTGATAAGAAACAGCTTCAAAATTAGAAACTACAACATCTGCTTTAGAGTAATCTTGATCTTTTGAATGCAAACTATTGTAACCTACACAGAAAATACCTGCAGCTTTTGCGGCGGCAATTCCGTTAGTTGAGTCTTCAATCACCATGCATTCTTCTTTTGAGTAACCAGAAGCTTCAGCAGCTTTAATAAAAATTTCAGGATGTGGTTTTGATTCTTTTAAATCAGCTCCGCTAAATTTAGCCTTAAAATATTGATTTAAGTTAAACCGTTCAAAAATACGGTTGATGTTGGGCATAGATGCTGATGAGGCAAGAATCAATGTGAGGCTATTATTATAATAGTCTTTGATTAAATCTAGTACTCCATCTAAAAGATCCAAATCACTGTCTGTAGCAAATAGGTGCTTAAAATGCTTTCGTTTAATAGCCATTAATGTTTCAGGAGCTTCTGAAAGTGAAAAATGATCGCAAAGTTGTTTACAAATGTTAATAGTAGATTGTCCTGTGTATGAATTGTACATTTCTTCAGAAACATCAATATTAAAATCGTTGAACATACTAAAATAGGCTTTTTTATGAAGTGGTTCGGTATCAATAATTACTCCATCCATATCAAATAAAACAGCTTGTAGCATAGTACTTAGTTTTGACGCGAAGATATAAGTTTTAAAAGAAGAATATTTTTTCAACGTATTAAATTATCCTTAATTCACATCTTATGGGAATTTTATTGAAAACTATTGTTTTCAATAAAATTTGCTAAAATAGATAGGATGTGTTCTATATTTCATTAATTTTAAGTGAGATAGCAGTAACATGAAAAATATTGAATAGTATGAATACTTCACAGCGCCTAGAAAATGCACTTTCAAAATTGTATAATGCTTTTCATAATAACACATTGAATCCGGAGTGTTGTTTACAATGTGCCGTGGGTAATATTTGTGATAATAAAGATAGCTGGAAACACTTCAGTGATGTCCATGGATCGCTAGAATTAAACTATGTAGGTTTGGTCCATCAACGCTTAGGCCGTTCTGTTAATGGTTACACACCCCAACAATTACTGGAAATAGAAGCAACTTTTTTAAAAGGTTGCGGATTTTCAGTTCCATTAAACCGAAAAGGAACAAAACCTAAAAATCCGACTTCAAAAGAAACACTTTTTAAAGGCCTTTGTGCTGTTGTGGAGTATTTGTGTGTGCTCGATAATATTGAAATTGTGATGGATTACACAAAATTATTTGAAACTGAAGACCAATTAAAAATGAGTTTTACATCCTAATAAACTTAAAAAGTTTATTAGCAAGAACCACTTAGTTTGAAATAGGCTTTAAAAAAAAGAAATTAATTTAATTTTTGGTTTTTTTCAATGGTTATTGTTTCTATATTTGCACTCGCAAAATGCGGCGAGGTAGCTCAGGTGGTTAGAGCGTCGGATTCATAACCCGGAGGTCTGGGGTTCAAGTCCCCATCTCGCTACTTGATAATCAAGCAGTTACATTTATTTGTAACTGCTTTTTTTATGTCAGGTACAACATAGGTAAAACTTTAACATTTTTTAACATCCTAAATGTTCAAATACCTATAATTCAATGCAAAGTTAACTATCTGCTTATTTCCAAGTTTTAATTAACTATACATCAATACCAAATTAGATCTGGGAGGAATCAAGATAAAGAGGATATTCTTTCCTGGTGAGGTCTCCATAATCACGAGTTGATAAAACGGAGAAGTCAGCTGAGGATATAGCGCCCACTGGTAACTAGGTGCAGAAACACTACATAGGACTCACAAGTGGAGAAGTATTGAACATAATTCTCCCAGAAATTAGAATGGGAGCATTGATTTTCGTTGACTGGGTGATCGATTCCCACGAAGACCTGTATCCTACTCGTAAGGTAGGGAATAGTTTCAATTGGTGTAAAGAGCGACTGGAAAGATGGGTCATGAACCGCCGTATACTCGACCCATATGTAGGGGGTGAGCGGTGCACTCCGTCATTTAATGGGGGAGCCATCACTCGATTGCCAGTAGTTTTTTTAGTCGTAAGAAACTTTAATGTTCTTATATTTTTCCAATTCGTGAGATAGGTAGTTTCCTCTTGTTTCATTGACTGTTATACGAAATCCTATTTCAATTTTCCGCTTTTTGTTTGCGCTCAAACTAATTTCCCGCACATTTGTTTTGGATGATGTTGTTTGATCTGAAGTCGTTGTTTTCTTTTTAGTTGCCATAATTAAAGATTTGTATGTTTATCCACAAATGCTCCATAAATAATCATATGTTGTTCCCAATCAGTTCGATTTTGTTCATTAAAGGTAAATTTTGTCTGCGAATCAACCGATAAAACCGCGTTAACTTTTGTTTGGTCTTTATTAAAAATTGGAATAGCAGAACAAAATTCAACATTTCCGATTTTAATTCTATGTTGGTCTGTTAATGCGTAATCATTTTCTGCTAAATTTAAATCTACCCATAATCTTTTATCATTGTAGCATTTCCCTACCAGACCCTGAATTTCTGTCTTATTTATTTCGAAATGTAGAGTTTTATGATGAAATCTATCAGAAATTCCTTCTATAGTAATAAGCTCTAATATAGTTCTTTTATTAATTTCTCTATTCCACCAACCTACAATTCCTTTTTGAGGACGGAAAACTCTTGTGCTATATGAAACGTTATACTCTTTCAATTTATTCTTAATAAGTTCGAAATAAGTGTATTTATGATAATCTAACAATTCTACAAATTGCTTATCCTTTTCAGATTGTTTGCTTTTTAATCGAGAGTGTTCTATTGGTAGCCAAAGACCAGCCCAAAATATTCCAATAATGAAACAAATCAGTTGAGTCCGTTCAATATCTAAACTGGATGAAAGAATGTTTTTGTCAACAAGCCAATTTAGAAATAAATCATTTTTACCAATGAAGATTAATAAACTTGCTAATAAACTAAATCCAATTATTCTTATGTAATCTTTCATTTTATTGGATGGTCATAATTTCAATGTTATCAAGATTCACTTTTGTCTTTTTTATTTTTTCAACAATTTCTGATTGATTTTTATAACCATCAAATAGTTCTAGATAATTTTCAGTCGTTCGAAAGTGAGTTTGTAATTCTCTGATGTTTCCTGATAGGTAATGAGTATTTATAATGCTATTTATAAAAGCTCCTTTATTACTAAATTTACTTGGTTCATAATTAGTTTTTGAAACTATTTCAACTAATTCATATATAGCATTGTTAATGACTTCATTTGATACTAGTTTAAAGTTTCCTTCTAACTCGTCATCGATTAGTTTGTAAAGTAGGTAAACTATATATTCCTCACCTACATTTAATAAATTATCAAATTTTGTGGAAAATTCAGAATCTACAGAGTATTGACTTTTTCTATATTCCGACTTAAAAATTTCTATTAAGGAATAAACAAAAAACAATTGACTATAGAATGGTGAATCAATATCACCTTTTAAAATTTCATATAATTGGTGTTCCGATTTATTTGTTGCTTGAAAAACCTCTTTATACATAAGTTTTGGTGCACTTAATGCAATGTGTGGTGATTCATAAAATGCAGAATACCAGAAGGGAATTAAGGATGTGTTGTGAATTGTTTTGGTAAGTGTATCACTATTGTTTACAAATACTTCACCTCGTTTAGTTATATATCCAATCCCTTTATTTTCGAAAAGCTCTTTCGCATAAATATTGAATTTCTTGTTACTAATTTTATCCCTAAATCCAATTGCACTTTGTGTGTTGGTAGCATCTGTAATTAGTTCAACGAGTTCAGGGTCTTCAGTTTCATATAATCGAATAGTTATGTAAACATCATCAAGTATGTTTTCGTCTTTTAAGTATTCTTGATAAAGAATATAAGTAGTTTGTAGACCATTAACAATTACAGGATTTTTGGTTGGTAAATTATAAGTACCTAACTGCGGATTGTAAGGTAAAGTAAACTCATTGCAGATAATAGTTATCCCGTTATTCAGGAAAGGAAAATAAACGTTTTTATCACTATTTATTGTTTCAAGTATTTTTTCATTGGTTAAATTCTTTTTACCTAAAAAACCTCTGATATTTTCTGCAAATATTTTTTCAAAAGTGTCATTTTTCGATTTCTCAAGGTCAAGTAATTCACATAATTGTTTCGCAGGAATTCTGAAAATTGCTGCTTTTACTTGATAAATAGAAAAACTAATTAAACCCTGATTGTCTTTTTTCGAAGTTATATTCGAGTTTTCTGGTTTAAAAATAAAATTGATTTGTTTTCTTTTATTAAGAGATGTGACTAATCTCCTTATTTTTTGATACAAATCATTAGAATCCCAAATTTCAAATTCATCCTCAATATGAAAATTATCTGTCAATATCTTATTTGAGGCATATTTAGGGTCATCATATTTTCCGTTGTAAACAAAATATTGCTTACAATCTATCATTTTACCAGAAGTAATAATATGGCTAAATCGTTCTATTGACTTGTCAAGTCCTGATATATGCAGCTTATTTGATTTGTTTCCGTTGAAAAATATTTCTCTAAAATCATTTCGAAACTTTTCTATTTGATTCTGTCCAACTTTTTTTGAATTTTTACATTGAAAAATATGCATTGTATAGTTTCCATAATCTTCACTGAAAAATATTCCATCAATACCACCGTCTTCGTTTCCTTTAATTAATATATTGTCATAAACTTCATCAAAACTTCTGTCTAGAATTGCAGAAATAGAAAAAACTTCAAACGCATCATCTAGGTTGATGTTGAATTTTTTAGATATTTTATTCAAATAACTATCAATAAAAAGTTTACAGTTCATATTTTTTTATAATTAGGCACAACGTTTACTGTATGGTGTCGTAGCATCCCGCAGGGTGCTATGCACTATACAGATTGTTGTGTTTTCGTGTTTTTATTTTTCAAGTTTGTCAATTTCATATCCAATCTGCTTGAAGCGATTTATTTTGTCAATTGATAATGTCCCTTTTTTAAAATGTCTTTTCTGAGCATTAAACCAATTGTTTAATTGTTGAAATTGCTTGTTTGATGGAACTTTGAAGTGACCGTTATCTCGTTTAAAATTGACAAGCAATTCTATATTTCCTCCAAAATTTTTATCCTGAGGAAACCAAACAAATTCTAATTCTTCAAGTAGTTTTATTTTATCAGCTTTCAAAATGTCATTTCTATAATTTTGTCGTTGTTTAAAGCACCATTTACCTAATGCAGGGTTTTCTTTAAAAATTACCGGAATATTTGAATGCTTATGTTCATTGTAGTATGTTTTTAAATCACAATACAGAGCTTGCCAATGTGTTTCATTTGGATTCCAATCAAACCCAATTTCTTCAAGCTTGTCAATCTGTACTTGACTTAAACTATCTTTAACAGCTCTCTGTCTTACAACCCAAGTACCAATAGCTATTTTATTAATTTTTGTTCTTGCTGGTACATCAGTATTGCCGTTTGTCATTTTATATTGAACTAACAAACCGTAGTTTTTTAACCATTCATTATAATAATTCTGTTTTCTAGCTGCAATTCCATTATCTCCAGTTGTTAATTTCTTTCGAGGACTTTTTCTTGATTTTTTAGTAGGTTTTAAATCCTTTTGATTCTTTTCCATTATATCTGGAAAACCTTTTTCCACCCAATTATTGAACCTTGCCCAAGAAATTAGTTTAGTAGTGTAAATTGTCTTAGTTCCAACTGTTTTTGATTCACCAAAAAAATCTGGGTACATTTCAATAAATTGAGCAGAATTAAATGGTGTAAGAACAAATACATCATAAACAAATTTAATTTTCTCCAGTTCCAATGAAAGTTGTGAAAGTTTCTTACAAAAGTTTTCTCTTCTATTAAGGGCTTTAAATTCTTGTCCTAATTCAGTCAATTGAAATATTGATTTCTTTAATTCTATGATTTTTAATATTCTAAAATCCCTTAAGAACTCTTTGTCGGTGACTGAAACATCTAAGCCACTATTAATAAAATCATTAAACATTTCAAACGCTATAAAAGGATTACTCCTTAAAAAAATCGTTTCTTTCTCTTTGTCGAAATTTTTTAGTGCTTTTCCTTTTTGAGGTATAACAATTCTATCGCTAATGTCGATATTTAAAAACTTCAACCAGTTTGCGAAGTAATTGGAATATGTTTTCCAAGTCTTTTCTTTGTGTGAAACACTTTTAAATATATCCTGAAGAATACTTGAAATCTGAGAAATTTCTATGGTCTTAGATTTAAGTTCTGTAAGTTTTTTATAGGTAGAAAATTCTAACACCTTTCCTCGAATAACCTTTTTAAAGGTGCTTTCATTTATATTATACTTTTCAGGTACAGAAAATAAGTCCTTGCCAGGAACTTTTTTAACCAACTCAAAATTTCTAAGTTCTATCAATATATTTCCCAAAGTACCCTCTCCTAATCTGGCATCTTGGTTTGCATGTAACTCACTAAAACTTTGTTTTCGGGCTTTTTTAAAAGAAAGAAATACGTTAAGACATGGCTGAGCTCCTTGTTTAAAAATATATCCTCTTCTAATTAATGGTACTTTGCCATTTACTAAATAATCTCTAAAAATATCCCAATAAACATTGTAGTTGAAGCCTGAACGGATAATTAACCGTTTGTCAATTAATGATTTAACCTCTTTAGACAACTTGTACTCACTGATATCGTTTTCATCAAATAAATCACCTTTGGTTGCCTTGTTTGCAATTAATTCTAAAGCTTTTTGTTCCTTATGAACTATATTAGAAAGGTCAGATTTGAACAATGATTTTATATTTAAATTATCGTCGATTAAATCGTCTAAATTTTGACCATTTTTGATTTGCTCGAAAATGTGAATACATAGCTTTTTTATAAGCCATGGAAAACCTTGACTGTTCTCAATAAGTCTATTTTTGATATCACTATTTAGTTGTAGAGCAGCGTGTTCATAAATGGATTTCTCAAGTTGCTTTAATATTCCATTAGTTTCTTTAACTCCAAACTCTGGTACAATAAACTCAAGTGCCTGTTCTTTAGCTTGCTGAAACCATCCATAAGACGGGATGTCTGGTTGAATATAAAATTCAGATTTCCAAGAAAACCCAACAACAATATTTGATTGAGTTTCACTTACATCAGATAAGAATTTATAAAAGTATTTGAAAATATCAGTTTTACGAAAAACATCTTCAAATTGGTCAAAAATGATAATTAGCAGTTTATCCGATTCTTCTAAATAAGATAAGTAATCTCTAATAAAATCTGAATCTAGAAGACTATAATTTGATGTAAACTTGATTGCAGATTTATCTAATTTTTTATTGGATATGAATTCTTTTTCAAAAGTTTTTGATATTGCTTTTTGAAATGCTTTGGCTACAAAATTTTCAGTAATTGCACTACGGCAATCAAAGGCAATAGTAAAAAATCTTTTGTTATAATAACTTCTTTCGCAGGTTCCTTTAATAGCATTTACAAGTGAACTTTTGCCCCAACCTGAATTTCCTTTTAAATAAAATGCCCTTTTGGATGTGTCTTTAGAACGAACTTTTCTAAAAAACTTAAATGTGTCTGACTTTAAGTTTTCTCTCCCTACAAAATAGTCGTAATGTGCTGGTTTGTAATCAAACCAATCATCTCCAGCTTGAACTTCTGCAACTATTTCGAAATCATCTGTACTTTTTATTTTTTGTTCTTTCTTACTCTTATCTTCTTTAATTGACCTAAATTCTAATTGTTGAATTTCAGGAATTTTTGCTAAAATTGATTTAATTTTTGTTACATCAACTAAGGATTGTCCAGTTTGGGCATCAAAAATATAGTAGTAGGTAGGGTATGCAAGGCTAGACTGTCCAATATAAATTATATAATCGCCTAGATATGATACTATCAAAAATTGTTGCGTAATATGACCTAAAGCATCATAAGAAATAGTTTTTATTTTTTGAGAATCCTTTAACAAGTCAATGAGCATACTTGGCCCATAAAATGTAACATTTTTGAACGATTCATTATTGTCAAACTCATCTATTTTTAAGGCTGATGCTTGTTTGTCTAATTCAACTGTATGTATGAAATATGCATAATCAGGTTTCTTTGTAAATACATTAAATCCAAAATTCTTAATTTCAGTCGACTTGACCTTTTGTTTTGCTTTGCATTCAACGTAAAGATTTTTTTTATCATACTTATGTGTTGCAATTAAATCTACTTCCAACCCCGTGAAATGAACATTGGGGTTAATTTCATACTTCTGTAGTTCCAAAACATTTCTAATCAATTTTTCGAAACAGTTACCTTTTTCAAAGTTTTCCATTCCTTTAGTTGATTTTTGAGGTATGACAATTATTTCACTTTTCATTAAGTCTATTTCTTTTCAATTTGGCTCTTAGTTATCAATAATGTCAAATGAAACACAACGTATGCATAAAGACAATTGCGTTTATACAACCTATTAGTTGCTAAAAAATAAAGAGGGGAGTATGGGTAAATGTAAGAAAAAAAATGAAACCTCCTGCCTATCGGGAAATCAGGCAGTAGTATAGGGAATAAAAAACCTAAAAATAAATTACTTATTATTGAGCAACTTCTCTAAATAAGTGATTTTTTCTTGCTCTACTTGTATTAGCCTTTCATACAACTTTTTGTTTTCTTCTACAGTTTCCATTAATTTATCCAATGGGTTGAAAGTGCAGGTATTATTATGACCAAAATTACTGCTAGAAACTTTCTCATTAAAAGTATTAAAGTAGTTTATAACCTGTTCTTCTGAAAAATTCTCGATGGCTTCTTTAGTTACTCCTAAGATTTCAGCCACTTTTTCCAGCTTTTCATCTTCCAAAGTTTCACTTTGTTCAATAGTGGAAACACTCTGTTGGCTGATGCCCAGTTCTTCAGCCAGAGTCTCTTGTTTCATTCCGCGCAGTTCACGTATGCGGCTGATCTTTCTTCCGATGTGGTTGGTCTTTGCTGTTGTATTCATAGTATAAAAATAACTAAATATTCTAAAAGTAGCACCAAGCTACTACTTTTTAGTAAAAAACAAGTGGGTTTTGGTAAATAACAATACCGATTGGTTCGGTACGGTATTTTTTTAGGCTTACTTCAACAGGAATAATCAAAAGTACCTGTTATGAAAACACCCATCAAAATCCGAAATAATTTTCCTTATAAAAAAGAACTAGAAGGATTTATAGAACAAATTATCACCTTTATATCAGTAGAAGCGGTTTATCTCTCCAAAAAACATAACGAGGAAGAAGAGCAACAATATTGGGTAGTGGTTCTAACTGCTCAAGATATTCAGCACATTCCCCCACAACTACTTTCCTATGCCAATACATTTTCAACTGTTCATATGCATTTAAAAATTCGGGTCTATGGCATTTCATATGCTGCCATTGAATGTAAAAAAGGATGTTCCTTTTTTATGCAACAACTCTTTTTTGGTCAATGTGTCTATGGAGAACCGCCCCAATGGCTAGCCTATTTTAAAATGAAAAAATTTCCTGCGATTATACAGAAATTGAAAGACCACATCGATTACGAACTGGAAAAGATTCAAGCTTTTCTCTCGGCAGCCATTATGCACAAACAACAAGGAGCCTTTGAAGTAGCAGCCTTTAATTACCATCAATCCATTGAACTGTTTTTTCGGGTGGCTGAATGGCTGCTCATAGGAAAATGTAAAATCACCCATCACATTTTAGACCACATTACCTACCTGCAAGCTTTTGAGGGTTGTTTCAATGATATCCTTACGATAGATAATCCAGATAATAGAGTGATATTTGAAAAATTGGACAGCGCCTATTCAAATGCGCGGTACAGTAATGAATTTTCGGTAAGTAAAAATGAATTGGAACAGTTTCACCAAAAGGCAACCCAACTGATCACTTTAGCCAAAGAGCGATTTGAATTTGAGTTGGATATTGTACAATCACTCTACAACCAACAACCATTACAAACTAAAAAAAAAGAAAACAAACCTTTAAAAGGCACTTTATATACTGAGAATATACACCTTATAAAAGCTACTGAGCTTCTTAAGACAAAATTTGATTTGCAAAATGCCTATCTCCTTCACAAACAATCTCAGTCCACAATTCAGAAGCGATATTTGGACTTTTTGGAGGGTTCAAAAAGTCTTTTCAACACCTATACGGTAGTACTGTTTACCCCTAAAAAAATAAAGCTGCCTCCACAGCGACTCACCGATACTTTATATAAAAAAAGCAATCAAGGATGTAAAATATACTGTATTTGCTATACAGTAGGGGAAGCTGTTACTGCTATGGATGAAGGGGATAACTTTCTCTGCCACATACGAGACCGGGCAAAGCAAGTGTACTCTCATAATTTTTCCCTTCAAGAATTAAATCAAAAAGCAGTCTACTACAAGCCGCTTTGGGAAGCGATGTACAGCAATTGGAGCATTCGCTATAGAAGAGCCCGATACCTGTGTTCTATCTTTACATACGAACAATATTTAGCAGAACCTTCCGCTCAACTTTCTATATTATATACCGCTTTTTGTCAAATCTATTTAGGGCTGTTGTTTGTCTTTTGGGAGTATACCCCAAAACGGTATTCCCTTGAGTATCTCATAGGCCTTTGCAATGGTATCACATCAATCCCCTACAATGGGTTTGACTTTTCTACTATGTTGCCCCCTAGTTGGTATGAAAGTTTACTTGAACTGCCCAATCATTTAAAAACAGCGAAGCAAACAACACTAAACAAAGAAGAGATTGATCAAGTTGCAAAGGTATGTAATGCATGTATAGACCATTGCCGGCAATTGGCCGAATCAGAATTGGAAAGGAGCAAACCCATCTATTATAGAGTAGCCCATTAAACTTAACTATCCTAATAAACAACTAAAGCAATAAACGATGAAAACAAAAAAAACACTTAAAAAACTTAATAAATCCCGGGATGTTCATTTGTATCGACTCAAGCCAGAAAACAATAATAGAATGGGTGACCATTATGAAGTTTCCTTTCCAGTAACCGGTCATATGGATTTGATGTTCCTGATCGGTAATTTACTTAAAGTCTGCATACGTGCCTTAAGCGAAGGAGAGCATCCTGATGATCCGCTTATTCCACAACCGTATTATAATGTACAGGAAGTATTACGCCATATTTTAAACCTCATCCCTTTTGGAGAACAGAAATTTATAGATGAAGTCACAGAGCTACTGGATAAGCTTGAAAAGAAAAAAAATAATCCGAAATAGTATTTTTTAAGTTAATGGGATAAACTATTGTAAACAAAAAAAGCGAAGGAAGCATTATATGTTTTAAAAAGCTAACAACCCATAAAACTGGAAACCGTGATTTAAAATGATGAAAATTGGTTTTCACGGAAATTTGTCGCAAAAAAGAGCCTGTTTTCAGGGGTTTACAAGGCGTTTGACGCAAATTCACGGAAAAGCAAAAACCCACATAGTTTTAATTAATTGAAAATGAGTGTATTATAAAATATAACATCGCAGCGCGTGTTATCCTCTTGCTACTCGATTCCTTCATTACATTTCAGGATCTTCATACTTTTCAACCAAGGTCGAAAAGCTATTTTGGGTACTTTAAACACCTTTTTTTTTAGTAATAAATTGAAGTTGATTATCTACAAAAACTGACAATCATTTAAATAAACTAATTTTCATATTCATTTTGGATGGTTCATTTGATATAATTTGACATACCTTACCTTTTAAAATCACATACTTATTATATCTTGAGCGTTTTCCTTTTCTTTTGATTATGAGTTCTAATTTTTTTATAAGTACCAATATTATTTGTAGTAAAATGATATAGATCAGGACACAATTCAATTTCGTTCACTTACTTCCCATAGCGCTCTCGCCGTTACCTTTTCAGTAACCGACATTAAAATTATGAACGAGTAAGAACTTATAATAGAGAGTGCGCGAACGGTTATGCAGTTCGTCTCGGGCAGAATTTTAAACTTTGTGTAGAAAAAGGTTGTGGTAATCTTTTTGCTTGACGAACGCTGTCGCTTTTTCTGCGACTGGGTTCAAGATAATATAGTGAACCGCTTTTCTTGGAATGAAGCTTTTTGCGAAATGCAGAGGAATGGGGTGGAACGGGTAGTAATTGGTATGCTAATTTTATGTTATGAGCTGATTAGGAATGCTATTCGGCTCATATTTTGGGATATTTTGAGGTGATTACTAATGCTTATTTTACAATGGTTTAATATCATTAATATCACTCTCCATACCCTGTTCTTTGCTTGGATTTGAAATACCTAACTGTATAATTCTCCGATTCTTTTTCCAAAGTAAAAGCCAATTAAAAGATATTGTAGTTTGAACTAGAGGTTCTTTGTCAAGCTCTTCTTTAGAATAGCCAGCATTTAACCATTCTGATTTAAGTTCTTCATTTTTATTTAACTCAATAATTGAACTATAAAGTTTTAAACTTTTAGAAATAGGTTTTAATGCTAATTTAGTCTTTTCTTTTTTGGAAATATCTCTCTTCTGCAATCTAGGTAAATCATCCCTATTTAAAATAAAGAAAATATTTCTAAAATGATTATTAGTACTATGTCTTAAAAGTATATCAATTTCGGCATTTTTAATTTTTTCTTTGATTTGATAATCAACATTAAAACCTAAAATTATTATATTCTTTTTTTTAGTTTTACCACTTATTGTTTTTTCTAAAGCGCCTAAAATATTATCTGAACTAACTAAATATTTTTCCGTTTTAGCAACTGAGAAAGAAGTTGGAATATTTTTTTTCACAGAATTACGCACAATACTTTGTGCAAGTGCATCATCAAAGTTTAAATGAGGAATATCATTATCAACAAATGAAGATTTAGGCATAATGTCAACTCCTCCATTTACAACTAATTTTAGCGTGTCCTCATAATCTAATTTTTTATCATAATCAAGAAGTATATTCTTATACTCATTAAATGCTTTTTTAATAATAAACTTTGACCTTTTATTAAATTGAGAAATTTTACTTTCAGACAATTCTTTTACTTCTTGAGTATAATCTAATTTTTTTATAGCAGCTTCTTCTACTTCTGATAAATGCTTCTTTATTATCTCCTTTTTTTCTTTATTTATACTATCTAATCCAACCTCACTCAGTAATTTGTCATTTTCAAGAATTTTATCTAAATAACTCCTAAAAACAGGTATTCCATTGAGTATTCCTTTTAATTCTCTTTTTTCATCTGGTAGATTTGGCATTCCAGTATGATTATGAAAAGTCATAAATCGAACTAATGTAAATTGGCGGATATATAATACACAGATATACGAGCAAATCCAAAATTTTATTTTATGGCTCACTCCGTAATTATCTAAATCAGGGAATTTGAAATAAACTTCAATATCTTCCATTCTTAGATTTGAACTATTACTAAATCTTTCAAACCAATAAAAAATATCACTAATTGATTGAGGTAGTAAAACATAATTCGGTGGTGATGAGGATGAGTAATTGAATAGATAATTCATTACACTATATTTATTTTTTTGCAATAGTAATCCTCCTAGAGTATAATGAAACTCTAAAAACCGTAAGCGCTCCTTTTGTTTAATCTCAATTTCTTCCTTGTTAATAGGTTCCGTCTCACCATCTGCATACTCAGGATAGACCCTAAAAGCATAGGTGTAATATTGATTTGCTTTTGACCAATACATCTTTAAATTCCTATCATTATCTAAATTAAGAATCAAAATCTTCCAAACCCATCGGTAAGTTAGTTCTGAAATTTTGAGTTGATGATAGTCTTTGCCATATAGCCACCATCCACTTGTAGCATTAAACTCAAGACTTGTAGTAAGGTAATTAGTTGTGTTTTTTGTTTCTAAATTAATTCTGTAGATTAATTCGTATAATTCTATTGGATATTCAACCCCTTGAGTCAATAATTTTTTATATTCTTTTTTCTTTTTTTTATTCTCGATTAAACTGTCTAACTGTTCCTTATGATTTACTCGACATTTCTCAAATTCACTCCAATAAAAATCAAGTAATAGTTGTTGCAAGTGATTATCTTGGCTTTTAATTGTATAATAGGCAAAATCATTGATTCCTCTTAAAAAGTATTTTTTGGTTTCTGCTTCAGGATGATCAATCTTTTCGTATCTACTAATAAGGTGTTTCAATAGTCTAACTGATTTTCCATTATATAATGATACGGTCTGCATCCAAAAAATAAAGCAGAAAATCAATATCAGGGTAAGGGCTAGAATAATTAATTCTGCTGAATTATTGATTATTATATTATCCCATCCAAATAATGGTTTCCTATTAAGGATTAAAAAAAGAAAAGAGGTTATCGTTGAAAGTAATATCAGTTGAAAAAATGATACTCGGATTGACCAAAAACGAATTTCTTTAGAAATCCATTCTAAACGGAATAACTCTGATAAATAGTTAGAGTCGTACTTATCTCCAATTTTATTAATTTCAGTTATTATAATTGGATATGCAATGCCAAAGATAGCAACGTCTATACCTACACATATTTCAACGATATATTTCAAACTCATATTTATAAGTGTTAATAAGCCACAAGCAAATCATTCAATTCTCTTTTATAAGTTTTCCAATTTGGCATAAATTTATCTAAAAGACCTTTGAAATTATCGTTATGATTACGCTCTAAAAAATGCATTAACTCGTGAACAATAACATACTCTAAACAATGCCTCGGTTTTTTTGCCAACTCAAGATTCAACATTATTTTTCTTTTTTCAATATTGCAAGAGCCCCATTTGGTACGCATTTTTTTAATGTTCCAATTCTCACAATTCAAATTGGTCTTTTCTTCCCAGTTTTTAATTATGTTCGGAACAATTTCTTTTAAATGGTCTCTATACCATTCATTAAATACTTTTTCTTTTGCCTCAATAGTAGCTTTAGGACTGACATACAATTCTAAATAGCTTTTGTTTTTTATTTTCAGCTCGTGTTTTCCGTATCGCTCTATTACTCGTAATAAATATCGTTTACCATCAAAGTAGTGACTTTCTCCATCTATATACTCTCTTGATGTTTCTCTTAGTTGTTCGTAGAAGTTTTTTTGGTGCTTTTTGATCCACCTTATCTTGCTTATAGCAAATAGTCTAATGGCTTCGTCATTCAAGTCTTTAGGTGTAGCAATACGGATTCTTCCCGTCGGTGGATAAACGGCCAAGTGCATATTATTGATGTCTTTTTTTACCACATCAATGGTTAAATCCAAAACTTGTATTTGCTTTTCTTTAATACTCATTTTGATTTTTTATAATTTCAAAAATCTCATCAACGCTGTAACCATCTGGAAGTATATGCTTAATAGCAATTTTAATCTTTTTCTCTTTTAATTTATTGCCCCTGAAGTCTGCTTGCTTATTATACTTTACAGCTTCATCCATTAATACTGCAAGTGCCTCATCTTTTCCTAAATTATCATACAATGCTCTTTTTGCATTAGTGTCTAATACATTTGGATATTCCGAAGTTTTATTTGGATGAGTAACCCTTTTAGTAAGTTCAATTATTTTATGAAGATACTTTTTGTAATCAAATGCTTCACGCTTGCGCTCCAATATCAATTCGTCCAAAATAACTGACATCTTCTCAAAATATCTTGGATTAGTTGGTGCTTCTTCAATAATTACTTTACGCAAATTATTTTCAATGGTTTCTGCAACTGCTTCTTTATCTTTTCTGATGCCCTCGGGCAATGATTCAACAGCACCCTCGCCACGTTCAATAATTAACTGAACTAAGGATAAATCATCAAAAGCTGAAATTTTTTCACTTTCATCTGCTCTGATGTAACTATCAATTAAGTGTCGCATTGCCGGCTCAAATCGTTTTAAGTCGATGTAGTCGCCACTTGCTTTTTCGATTTCATCTCTTAAATTCGTATAGAATTTAACCTCTTGTTTTATTGTTTCGATTTCACTTATTGAATATCCAGCTTCTTTCATTTCATTAGCAACATTTGCATACGAACGAATTAAACTAACAGTATATTTATATAAATGAACTCTTAAAGGTTCTGTATTTTTTAAATCTTCCTTATTCTCAGATACACCACAAAAAAAGCGTTGAAAGTTTAACGTGTTTTGAGGGAATACTGGCTCGCATAATGCCTTGATAGTTTCTCTTGCATTTTCTAATCGTTCTTTTGCTTTGTCAAGTCGATTATCCAAAAGCCCTTGTACATCGTCGTTTTCAAATTCGCCAAAGGCCTCTTTTGTATAATCATTAATCGAGTTTTCTAAACTTTTAAATAAATCTTTGTAGTCAATGATGTAGCCATATTCTTTGCTTTCTCCATCCAATCGGTTTACGCGACAAATTGCTTGAAATAGACCGTGGTCACGCATCTGCTTATCAATGTATAAGTATGTAGCAGATGGCGCATCAAAACCCGTTAGCAGTTTATCAACCACAATTAAGAGCTTCATTTGAGCAGGTTCTTCGATAAACTTTGTTTTTGCCTCTAATTCAAAGTCTTCGGTAGTTTTTCCATCAAGCATTCTTTTATAGGTTTCATACTGCATCAATTTTTCAGTATAGCCTTCCTCTCCAGTTGTTTCGTCTTTTATGCTTTGAAGTGTGGGATTATAAGATGTTATAATGGCACAACGCTTAAACCCTTTCTGTTGAAATATTTCGTAATAACGACAGGCTTGATAAATACTTCCTGAAACCAACATAGCATTTCCTGTCCCATTTTGCAGCCTATCTTTAATTTCAAAATCCATTAAAATATCATCGACAATTCTATTTAATCTGTCCTGAGAACTCAATACCTTTTGCATTGTTCCCCAACGGCGCTTTAATTTTTGCTTAGCTATATCGGTTAAGCCTCTCGTTTTAGCATCGAACCACTGGTCTATTTTGCTTTGTGAAGTAATATTTTGTTCCACATCCCGAGCTTCGTATCTCAAGTCCAAAACCACTTTGTCAATAACCGCTTCATCAAATTTGTAGGTATGAATGTATGAACCAAAAATCTCTATACTTTTTTGCTTGTCTTTTTTAAGTAAAGGTGTTCCTGTAAAACCAACAAATACAGCATTGGGAAGTATTTGCCTCATAGCTTTATTCAAAGTGCCAGATTGTGTCCTGTGACACTCGTCTACAAATACAAATAGATTTCCTTTTGCTTTAAAGTTTTTAGGTAAGCTGCTCGTTAATTCATCAGCAAACGCATCAAAGTTGGCTTCGTCCTTGCCTCCAAATTTGTGGACTAATGAACAGATAAGCCATTCATTTTTTTGATTTAGCGTATCAATTAAATCCCGGCCACTTGTTGTCCTGTAAATATCCTCTTGAACTCCTTTAAAAACTTTTTCAATCTGGCTATCTAATTCTTCTCTATCGGTAATTATCAATACTCGCGCATCATCTACATTTTTGCGTAACCATTTGGTAAGCCAAACCATCGTTAGGCTTTTTCCACTACCTTGTGTGTGCCAAATGATTCCGCCTTCTCTTTTTTGAACCTTCTCCTGAGCGGCTTTTACTCCAAAATATTGATTGTGTCGGCACAATTTTTTAACACCTTTATCAAATACTATAAAATCGTGAATGATTTCTAAAAAACGTTCTTTATTACATAATTGGGAAATGTGTTTTATAAGTTTACTTTTTTCGTGCACTGAGCTCGTCGAATTGTTTTCTTTCCATTGCAGATAATATTTTTCTGAAGTTTCGATAGTTCCATAACGCAAACCCTCAGTATCATTTCCAGCCATTACAAACTGAATTGTTGTATAGAATGAACCAATTACATCCTTTTCTTGGTTCAATAAGTTCTGCCTAATACCTTCTGTAACCCCTACAGTACTTCTCTTTAATTCTATCACGCCAAGAGCGATACCATTTACATAAATAACAATATCTGGTCTTTTGGTATGGTTTCCCGAAATAGTAACTTCTTCAGCAATGGCAAAATGATTGTTAGTTGGTTTTTTCCAATCTATAAGCCAAACGGTTTCTTTATTTTCGCCAACGTCAGGTCGTACTTTAACGCCATAACGAAGCAAACTGTAAATATCTTTGTTGGCATCATACAAGCTTTTGCCTAAATCATCTGCATCTTTGGTCAATCTTTCAATGGCTTTGGTAATAAGCGTATCTGAATAGCCTTGTTTTTTTAAGAACGATGTTAAGTATTGAGGTTCTATATTACTGTTTTCGGTTCTGTCTTTCCAGTCGCCCAAATAATCATAGGTCAAACCCAATTCAAAAAACTGAACTACTTTTTTTTGCGTAATGCGCTCTATTTGACCTACGTTTCTCATATTTAATATGTTTGTAATTCCGTTAATCGACTTAAAAAATTTAACTCTTCTCGCTTAACTTTTTCTTCGTTCAAATCTGTATAATCAATCCCGTCGATTAGATACTTTGTCTTCGTTGTTTTTTGACTAAAAAGTGTTTCGGATTTATTTTTGAATTGCCTATCTGTATTAAACTCTTTTGATAAAGGATATAAAAGTCCGCCGGCAATGACATTTTTACTTTGATGGTAATAATTTATATAAGTATGTATTTGAAAGAAATCGGCTCTGTCATAATCGTAATAATCAAACTCCATTCTCTTGTACTTAGCATCCCATACCATCAAATTATTATCTCTTTCCAAAACAATATCCGGAATGAGCAATCTTTTAAAATCCTTATTCTGGTATGTCCATATTTTATCTTTTTTCAGTTTCCAACCGGACTTCGAAAAATGTCTTTTTAAAATTGTCCTTAAATAAATCTCCCAAACTTCCGCCATATCAATAAAAAAACTAAAACTATCAGAAGATTTATCATCGTCATTACTGAAATTTTTCTTTTTGATTATATCCCAAGAGAGGTCTACAACAGGCTTAAATGACTTATAAATATCATTGTATTTTACTTTTTTAAAATCTAACTCAGTCAAATAAGTTTCTCTTGTGCTGGAAGCCAATAATTGTTCGATTGCGTTTTTAGCGCCTAATGATACTTTGATTGAGGACAGTTTGTAATCTGCTTTTAAAATCTTGTAGGCTTTAAGAAGAATTTTAGAAATATTAGAATCAACTACCTTCTCCGTATATCTACTCACAATTTTTTCTTCGACTTTAAGGGGAATAATACTTTTTCTAACATCTAACCGACCTCTTACAATTGCGCCTTTGTAATATTTTGTAACATTGTGTTTTGGAATACCGTGTTTATTCGCTTTCGACAAAAGGTTTAACCATAAAAAAGCAATCAGTTGTTTTATTAAGTATTGGTAGTCGTCCTGTTTTTTAATGGAACTCTTAGATTTGGTTAGCTTGATGTTAAAAACCTCTTCTAACATCCTAAAAAGCTGCAAATTTCCAAATCTTGGCTTAATTATTATTTTGTATTCAACGTCCTTAAAAATAAAATGAGCCTCTCCAACTAATCTTCCTGCGTACCATTTTGCATCTTTTGTATTGAAGTATGCTATCTCTAAATCATCGTCCTTATGAAGGTCTCCAATGTGAAATAAATTCAACTTTTGTTGATTAGAAATAAAGTATTGGATTGCCTCGCCATTTCCTTCTTGATTTTCAAAAGGAAAGCAATCTTTAGCTTTTATAATAATTGGCGATTTTGACATTATTTACTGAAGAATATACTTTTAAGCTCTTTCAATATTTCATCTCGTAAATCAAGATCCATATTACCCAGAAATGATACAAGCATAGGTTGAATAGAAATATTCCATAAAATGCCTGTTGGACCTCCATCATTTCGATAAAGTTGATTTTGTAAGCTGGTGTAACCACCTATTTCTTTATAGCTTTTATAAATCTCAACGATTTCTCCAAAAAATGTCTGTCCTATTTGATATTGTTTGCCGAGTTCTGGGATAGTGGAAATTTTTTTGTTGAGATTTGTCACATTACGAACATATCTCTCCATTTCATCTTCCATCTTTAATCGTGTATCTAAAGCATCGTTTTTCTTATGTATTATTTGCCAAAGTATATCCTTATTATATCCATAAAAGAACCATAAAAAGCGTCTTCTCAATGCAAAATCAATACGCTCCAATGAAAAATCAATCTCATTCATTGTCCCGATTACGTATAGATTATTGGGTATCGTGAGCATTAACTCACCAACTCCTACTTCAATAGGCTCGTCTCTATTTTCGAGTGCTGAAAAGACCTCTC
Source organism: uncultured Marixanthomonas sp. (assembly GCF_963974425.1). Classification (NCBI taxonomy): domain Bacteria; kingdom Pseudomonadati; phylum Bacteroidota; class Flavobacteriia; order Flavobacteriales; family Flavobacteriaceae; genus Marixanthomonas; species uncultured Marixanthomonas sp. The sequence continues at coordinate 40,172 of NZ_CAXBCK010000015.1, read as the reverse complement.
CAAATAGCCTTGATAAATCAATTCTATTTATTTCATCTAAGATTAAAACGTGTGGTAGCCCCGCTGAATCTTCTTCTGCTGCTTTACAGATATTGAACAAAGTTCCCTTGGTTTTCTCTGTATTACCATTTTTTAATTGATAGCCTGCAATAAAATCTTCATACGTGTAATTTGGATGAAGCTGTAAATGGTGTATGCGATTCGCTGTAAAGTCTGGTTTATCCTTAAAGTATTTTACAACATTCTGTCTGTCTTTTAAAAAGCTATGTGAGATTATGGCTTCGGCCAAATGCTTTGCAGTATGTGTTTTACTTGTTCCTGGTGGACCATATAGAATTATAGCTTTTTTATATTGCAAACCTTGAACTTCAGAAAAGCCTTCTTCTGTCAATGAATAATTCCAAATCTTAGAATATTCTCGTTCATAAAAGTCAAAACCTATCTTTGTATATTCTCCTAACTTTTCCCTGATTGCAAAGATTTTTTCATCTGCATTTAAGTTCTTTTTCTCCTCATCACTCAATAAACCGTTGAAAGAAACAATGATTTGATTTTTATGATTTTCAGAGGCAATGCGTTCGTAATTATCAGGACTACTGGTGTATGTTAAAATGTTGGTTAGCGCCAGTTTACTTTTTGGTAGTGCTTCTTTAAATTCTGATGATAAACCATACCCTTCAATTTCATTTCCGTATTTGTGATATAAACAGATATTTTCAATCCAATCCTTAACTTCTTGTAATTCGCTAATTTCATTACTATTTACCTTTTCTTTGATAAATTGGATTATTAGCAAGCAAAAGGTGATTTCATAATATTTATTATTTGTGTGCCATTGTCCTGCACTTCCAAATCCTCTTGGATAAATATCTTTTACCAGCTTGTCTTCACTTAGTTCGGTTGTTCTTCGAGTGTAGTGAATTTTTTTATGGTAGCCAATATCATCTACTGCAAAAGCCCAAAGCCATTCAGCGTGGGCAAACACCAATCTTGTTTCTAAATCTGCATCTTTAAATTGTTGTGTTATTTTTGAATCAAAATTGCTCCCTTGTTCATCGTTATAATTTTCAACAAAGTTTTTAAAACACTTGTTTATGGTGGTTTTATTAAGAATATCCCGATGTTCAGTAGTTAGAATACTATTTCCTTCTAAAAGAAACTCACTAATAAATTTGTCGTAGCATCTATAAACATCCTTTGCGTGTTCTTGTCTCATATTTTAATTCGTTCTTTTAACCAAACAACTGGTTCACTTTAATAATTGCACTTTTTATATTTTCATCTGAAAAGGTTGGCCTCTTAAGTTTTGGTCTCCATTCTTTATCGTCATTAATTAATTGTTTTACGCTTTGAAAATTCACTACTTTGTTATCCTTCAATAAATCTTGCATCGCCATATCAACCGTTGCCCAAAGCTCTAATTGATTTCGTTTTGTGTATTTGAACTGTTGAATCCATTGTAATGCATTTTCTCCGTACCATTTTTTGAAGTATTCAATTGCTTGCGTGCAATTGTCGCCTGCAACAAAATTTTCGTATTTCTTTCCTTTATAGTTAGAAATATGTTTTTTTACATATCTATTCTGTAATGCAATTTTTTCAGCTCCTCCATATCTTGTCTTGGGTTTGTAAGGGCCAGCAGCTTTTTTCAAATACCCATTATCTTCTTCTTCCTTAAATCGTTTCAATAAATAAGAAACTTTAGTGTACATAAAGCGGGTTAACGGGAACTCATTACTTCCAAATGTATCTGCCATTGTCCCAATTAATACTGCATCGGTAATATGTTCATTGTGCGGTTTTTCAATTTTATAATCCGCCTCTGGTTCGGCAGCAATTGATGGTATCTCGCTTTCTGACTTTGCTTTTAATTTTATGGGTGTGCTTTTCTTTGTTGCTTGATTAACAGGTTTAACTAACCTAATTTTACCAGTCAATAACTCTTGCATCATCCCTTGCTTTAGGTTTTGCGTTTTTTGTAGTTGAGTTTCTAAAGCTTCAATCTCTGAATCCATATCACTTAATATTTGGGTTATGGCTTTTTGTTCTTGAAGACTTGGGCAAAAAAATGAAATACTTAACAATAAATTATTATACAGTCTTTTTATAGTGCTTCCCTCTGTGTTGAACTTCATTGAGTTATATATATAATAGAGAAAGCTATTTGTTACTAAACTCTCATCATTTGCAATCCAAACTATATTTGAATCTTGATAATAAGCAGTTTCTCCATCATATACCACAGTTCTACCAATAGTTCCAGAAGCAGATATTAGTATGTCACCAACTTTTGGATAGGAATATTTATTTTTGAATTCATTGAATAAACGTTTGGAAATAAATGAATTTGCTTCTTTTCCAAAAGTTCCAATTTTATAAAAGGGAACGTCACCTTCATCTGTTGTTTGGTAAGAAAATATCCTCTTACACATTTTAACTTTGCCAATGTCACCAATTGTTTTAGTTTCCCACTTACCTGTAAATCCTTTTAACCGTTTTCTGCCAGTTAACAACTCTTGTGTTGCACCTTGCATAACGGCTTTCTTTTTTGCAATGAGTGTTTTTAGATTTTGGATTAAAATATCTGTGTCACTTAAAGTATTAGCAATTAATCTTTGCTCTTCTAAAGTAGGTGGTGCAGGAAAGGTGTAATGAACAAAATCTTTTTGATATAAATGGTTGATTGTAGAACCTGCTGTAAGTTTCGATAGGAAGTCGGCAAAATGTCCTGACCTCAAAATATAGTAAAGGTACTTTGGGTAAAAACTCTTTCCTAAAGGTCTGATAACAAAAACACCACTGTTTAAAGTAGTTGGTTTTACAATCTTGTCCACAATAGCAACTTTTCCTATTGTACCGTCTTTAGTTACAAGAATATCATCTACTTGTAATTGGATGTATTTGTCTTGGTCGTAACGCTCTTTTTCAACGTGAACACAATTATCCCAATCAATAAATCCATTTAAAAAATCTGTACCAGTAACAAGATAGTAATCTCCAGAACTTAAATATTCAGCAGTCGTTAAACCCTGCCAACCTATTCTTGCTTTAAGTGTTGCAGATTTTCCAAGATTAATTTGTTTCCAAGAATCCATTATTTCCATACCATTCCCATTTTTTGTAAATGCTCTGTAACCTTGGTTTGTAATTCTTTTACTTGTTGATCTACTTGTGGTAATGGGTATTCGTAACGGTTTGCCAACTCGGTAATTCGGCTGGTTAAGCGTTGGCTGATTCGGTCTATCTCACTATCGATACTATTTTTTATAACAGCCAACCATTTATCTTCTACAATCAGGGTTTTGATTTCTCGTTCGGTTAGTTGCGGGTATTTGGTATATACTTGTTGCTTTAGCTTTGATTCTTCTTCCTTCAAAGATTTTTTATTAGCAGCTTCTAAAGTCATTAGCTTCTCGTAGCTGTGGATAATATAATACTCTTCAGCATATTCATCATCGCCTTTTATTTCTTTCAATCTTTTAGAAATGTCTCCTTTTGTAATGTTGCCTTTTTCATTAATTATTTCATTTAATAAACCTTCATCGGCTGAGTGTTCCTCTTTGAGTTCAGTCATTTCGGCAGACAACGTATCTAAATAAGCTTCAATGGTTTTTACTTCGGTTTGTTCTTTATTGAAAAAGCGGCTTATAACTAAATCAAAAGGGATTAATTCACTTTCAAATTCTCCTTTTTTAATCTTTCCTTTTTTATCCTTTAATGGTGTTAGAGTGGCAACCCAACCATCTTCTTTTATTAAAAAACTATCGTCTTTTAAAATGTCATTCCAGTAATCCATTAAATGCTGGTAAATATCATACGGATTGATTAATGCCTTGTTTTTATAATGCTTCAAAAGACTTTCAGAGATTTCAAAAATGAGTTCCTTTGGTTTGGTAGTTTCCTCAATATTCCAAAGTTTCGGTTTGGTTTCGCTTTCCCAATCGTTATAAACTTTATTTAAAGTTTCTCTATATGCTATAAATTCAGCGTGATTAAAAATAGTTTCTTTAATATTTGCTTTAGGTACAACCAAACTACTGTAATGTTCTCTTTTTGCAGGATGGAACAAATGCTCTTTTAAGTTTGGATAAACGTTCCAATAATTGTGCAAGGCTTCAATATCTCTATTAGGAATGTCGCCCAATAAGTGGGCTTGGATATCTTGAATGTCCTCTTCGTCTTGGCTATCGATATATCTTGGAATGTTAAGATTATATTCGTTTGCTTCAATTTCTTCGTACGATACCATTCTTGAAAATTTAGCAACCTCCATTTGATTGTTGAATACATCTACAATTTTATGCAAGTCCTGCTCTCGTAATCGGTTTTTGTTTCCATCTTTGATATAACCTTTGCTGCCATCAATCATAAATAGGCCTTTACGAGTTCCAGCATTTGCTTTGTCAATTACAATAATACAGGCAGGAATACCTGTGCCAAAAAACAAGTTGGCAGGCAGGCCAATGATGCCTTTTATTAAACCACGCTTTACAATATTGGTTCTAATGGTTGCTTCTGCATTTCCACGGAACAAAACACCGTGAGGCAAAATAACTGCTCCTTTTCCTTTCGTCTTTAAAGAGCGGATGATATGCAATAGAAAAGCATAGTCTCCATTTTTATTTGGTGGGATACCAAAACCATCAAAGCGTTTGTAGATATCGCTCTCTGGAAGAAAGCCATTGCTCCAAGATTTAACCGAAAATGGCGGATTTGCCACACAGAAATCGAAGCGTTTTAACTGCTCTCCATCTTTATGTATTGGATCTGCCAATGTGTTGCCTTGTACAATATCTTGAACTGCTTCTGGGTTGTTATGCAGCACCATATTCATTTTTGCCAAAGCTACCGTGGCATTGTCCTTTTCTTGACCATAAATGGTTAGTCCGTGAGGTGCTTCATCATTCACTTTTAAAAGTAACGATGCCGAGCCACACGCTGGGTCATACACGGTTTGTGACTGCGAAGTAGCAGTATCAACACCTATAATTTTAGCCATTATTCGGGACACTTCAGCAGGCGTGTAAAACTGTCCTTTGCTTTTTCCTGATTCCTTTGCAAAGTGTTGCATCAGGTATTCGTATGCATCCCCTAAGAGGTCGTCATCTTCTGCTCGATTATTACTGAAGTTAAGCGCAGGGTTTTCAAAAATAGCAATGAGCTTGCTTAGTTTTTCAATGAGTTCTTTTCCTTTCCCTAATTTATCTTCATCATTGAAATCTGCCATTTTAGACAGCATATTAAAGCCATTCTCTCTATCAATAGGTGCTAATACTTTTTTATTGATATAATCGCCAATCCCATCTTTACCTTTCATTTTAACCAAGTCGTCAAAACTTGCACTTTCAGGAATGGTAATTAATGCATCTTCATCATTTGCATATTTATCTGAAACGTATTTTATAAATAGAAGTGGAAGAATGTAATCTTTATATTGGGAAGCGTCCATACCGCCTCTTAATTCATCACAGCTTTTCCAAAGTGAACTATATAATTCTGATTTTTTTATTGCCATTTATATCTTGTTTATCAATTTGCTTTTAAGCCACTCAAAAGCTTTTTCTTGATTATATGCTATTCCCGTTCTCAACAATGCCTCCATATCTCCTGTGAAATTTGGGTCTTGTTCTTTTTCTTCAATATTTAGTAGAAACTCTTTTTGACTTGGTGGTTTATTTCCTGTTGAGAATGTTGTGTATTCTTTAAAGCATTTAATTATCTGGTCTATGTCCAATTCCATATGCAATCTGGAATAATCCAAATCAAACAAATCCCGTCCTTTACTGCGTTGGTATAATGCTCGTAATTTTGTGCCTAATAACTCATTAATGTTATAGGTTCTAATTTTTGCACTTCCTGTAAACCAATCGCTTTTTACTTCAAAAGGAAATTCTACCCAAGGCAATACGTTAAAATGCTCTTTACAATTGATTTCTAATTTTAAGCGCAATCTAATCTCTTCATATTCAGAAGTGAAACGATATAGTGCTTTTGCTCCGTGTCCTTTAACTTGTGTTTTTCTTGGTTCCTCAAAAAATGTGATTAATTCATTGAGACGTTGCATTATTGGTTTTATAGGACCTGGTTTTATTTGTACTAAGTCAATATCCTCTGAGTATCTTGGTGCTGGATTCAAATACAGCTTATGCAGGGCAGTACCTCCTCTAAATGCAAGGTTTTCATTTAAGAATTCATCGGAAAATATATTTATAAGGGTACGACTGATTACCAAATCTTGTTCTACCTGTGAAAATTCTTTCCAAGGGGCGTGCATTTGCCATTTTGCTATGTCTGGTCTTGGAATCATAAATCACTTTCCATTTTTACGTTTACATCTATTTTCCATCTATTCTCAACCGCACCTGCCTTTTCATTTGACCTTGGACTCAATAAAACTGGATAGAATTTTTTATATTTTAGATGTTCATGTATAAGATTCGCAATTTCAGATTTGGGATTGATTTCATCCAATAAAAATCCTAAACGCTGCAAAACACTTTTTTGAGAGTACCATGACAACAAATCTTGAGCGTCTTCCAACTTTATTTCTTCTGTCAGTTCTTCTATAACTGAAAGCATTCTATTTAACCCACCTATTTTGGTCTGATGATAAATTAAGTCCACAGCTGTTAAGCAAGGACTGGATATATTGAACATTCCAGCATCTCCCTTTCTTGATATTATATTTTTTCTTGGCCAGTTAGAAACGGTAAAGAAATCAATATGAATGGCACTCTTAAGGATGGATAATAAAGGTGCTTTATTGTGTAAGACATACTCCTTTTGAATTTGTTGATGCCCAGCACCATAAAATTTTGCTGCTGAATATAAGCCCACATAATAATTACGGTCTAAGTACTTGAACAAGCTATTTACATATAGCTCTAATGGTAACTTACCAAGCCTTGAATATCGGGGTGGAATAATTAAATAGAAGTGATGCCTTAGGGGAATGATATTTCCATTTTTGGTGGCATACTTTAAATCATTTTGTACCGAATCTTCAGACTTACCTGAGTAAGCATCAGCTATTTCATCAAAAGTGAATGAGTAGTTTTCAAAGGATAATTGATTATTTATGAAATCAGATAAAGTCAATTTTAGTAAATTTTCGAGAAAGGTAGTAAAAATTACCCTTTTTCTCGAAAGTTTACTAAAGTATTATATAATTATATTAAATACATTTAAACTGCCTTCATATGTAAGATTAAAAAAATCAAAGATTGATTCCTTGCTCTAGAAATCCACAACCCTATCCAACGCGTCATCCACATCATCCTGCATAAAATTAGATTGATACATAATGGTAGTAGTGACTGACGAGTGCCTGTATAACTTCTGTAACATTTGAATAGGTATTTTACTTCCTGATATGTTACCAAAACTATGTCGGGCTATATGCATACTCAAATTCTTTTCAATATCAAGATGAGCAGCGATTTTTTTAAGATGTCTATTACAAGTTCGTGTGACGGTTTTAATTCTCGTTCGCAAAGTTTTTGCATCTTTTGGGTCAACCATTCTCAATTCTTCAAAAACAAAATCATCTTGAGCTTTTTGTTTGTATATATTAAGGAGTGGTTTCGCCTTCTCTGGGATTTTTAACGAGACTAATTTCTGGTTTTTACCCATTCGATAGCGCAGTCGGTTGTCAATAAAGTCAGACCACTTAAGCTGCATCACATCTCCTATTCTTATACCAGCAAAATAGAAACTAATTAACCAGATATTAAGCGCGTGTTGCTGTGATGGTGTCAATCCTTCAGCATTTTCCAATAACTTTACCTCCTCAACAGTCAATCCAATTTTTTCGGATTCCAAGAACTTAATGGTATATCCTCCTCTTCCAAACGGATAATGATTCCGCTCTGCCCACTTTTCACCAATTGCAATATTATATATCGTTCTAATTGCAATCATATAATTCACTGTAGTGCGATGGGCCAGTCCTCTTTCATTTTTAAGATATGCCTCAAACCGTTTTAATAAGTCCACCGTAATTTCGTTAAAGTGCAATTTTTCTGTTTTCGCAAATGCCTTGAATTTTTCCATTCTTCTTTTAACGACATCTTTTTGGTGAAATTGACCCCGTTCCTCCAATCTTCTTAGCTGAATCTTAACCGCACTGAAAAAATCGAAGCGTTGTTTTTTGACAATATTGGTTTTAATTGCTGAAACAGATTGATACTCCCGCTCAGATTCGGCATTTAAAAGACGCTTGTTAGCCTCGCTTAATTTTGAGAAAATTAGCTGATTTATATACATTGCGTCTGGATGTGATTTTCTTACCAGACCCTTTTCCTCGTTCCACTGTAATTTATCGATGTATTGACCTGTGAAAATGTAGGAGGATTTTCTATCTTTTGTAATTCTGATAGCGATGGGATACAATAATCTTGCATTTGGTTTGTTCCTAAGTACAGTTTGAATAGATGCCATAATCAAAAATTTAGACAATTAAGATACTAAATTTTAGGTACAACATAGGTACAACAAATGGCCCTTTTCCTTGATATCAAATGATATTATGTAAAATAGAATTTTATGTAACTGATTGATTTTAAGGTTTTTTGACGTGTTTTGAAGGACGATTTTGAATTTTCATAACCCGGAGGTCTGGGGTTCAAGTCCCCATCTCGCTACAAAATAATTAGGCAATTACATTTATTTGTAATTGCCTTTTTTATGTTTAGTTAAAACGTTTTTAAAACTTTAAGTAGCTCTAACTAACATTGCTTTAATTTCTTCCTATAGTTTAACCCCCTATTACTTAATTAAGATTCCAGATAAACTAAATTTTAAATACTGCTTTTCTACATTTATTATAAAACTTTCTTAAAAATTTTTTTAAACCTAACCGGTTGTTTAGTTTTGTGGTGTACTAAAAATAATGGCACGAAAAAAAGAATATATAGAAGAAGAGGTTATTGATAAAGCAATGCATTTGTTTTGGCAAAATGGTTATGAAAATACGTCAATGAAAATGCTGGAGCAAGAAATGGGTATCAATAAGTTCTCCATATATTCAAGTTTTGGGAGTAAACACGGTCTCTTTCTTGAAAGTTTGAAGTGTTACAATTCTAAAATTAAAAAGATATTCGAAAAGCTCAAAAATGCATCAAATGGTGTTAAAGATATAAAACAGTTTTTCTATGATTCGGTAAATATTGGTCATCAAGTAGGAAACAAAAAAGGTTGTTTAGTAACCAATACCTATAATGAGTTTTCTGAAAGCGATGATATATTGATAAAAAATCAGATGAACGTGTTTATGGATAATCTTAAAAAAGTATTTATTGAAAAACTGAAAACTGATTCAACTAAAGATGCAGAAACAGTATTAAAACAAGCAAACTTTTTATTATTAGCCAAACACGGTCTGGCAGCGGCATCTCGAGTTAATAACCAAAAAGAAATAGAAGACTATATTGAAATGACATTTAAAAACATTTAAAAATTTTTTAACCCTAATCTAAACGGTTGTTTAGATATTTATTAATAAGAATTAAAGTTTAAAATTATGACAAGTTTAAAAATTCAGAATCTAGAATCTGCTCCAAAAGAGAGCAAGGAATTATTAGAGAAATCTAAAAAAGCATATGGTATGATACCTGGCTTACACGGTGTTTTAGCCGGAGCGCCTGGCATCCTTGATGCTTACCAAAAATTACATGAGTTATTTGTAGATTCCTCTTTTAATAATGAAGAGTTAACTGTAGTATGGCAATCTATAAATGTAGAGCATGAATGTCACTATTGTGTGCCAGCACACACAGGTATCGCTAAAATGATGAAAGTAGACGATGCTATCACAGAGGCGTTACGTAATGAAACTAAATTAGAAGATCCTAAATTAGAAGCATTGCGAACTATGACATTAAAAATTGTTCGTAATCGTGGTAATGTAACTCAAGAAGATTTAGATGCTTTTTACGAAGCTGGTTATGGCGAGAGACAAGTACTTGAAATTATCTTAGGCTTATCTCAAAAAACTATTAGTAATTATGTAAACCATATTGCTAATACACCAGTTGATGAAGGATTTAAAAAATATGAGTGGAGTAAATAAATCTTCGTTTTTATTCTAAAACTTAAGATAGGTTAGTTGTTATAAACCTTCCGTTTAGTCGGAAGGTTTATAAATTAAAAAATTAAGAATCTAAAAAATAGAATTATGAGTATGGCTGTAGAAAATAAAGTAGCATTAGTAACTGGCGCAAACAGAGGAATTGGTAAATCGATTGTAGAATCATTTCTAAAACACGGTGCTAAAAAGGTATACTTAGCTGTTCGTGATTTAGACTCTACGAAAGAATTAGAAGAGAAATATGGAAACAAAGTTTCAACGGTAAAAGCAGATCTATCTAATGCAAAATCTATAGAAGAGTTAGCACAACAAACAACAGATGTAGAGATTGTTGTTAATAATGCTGGTATTGGTAACCCACAGGCAACCATTGGTGAAGAAGTAGAAAAAGAGCTTCAAAAACAATTAGACGTTAATGTATTCGGTTTTTTACGAATGGCAAATGCTTTTGCTAAATCACTAGAGAAAAATAAAGGAGCAATGGTTCAAATGAATTCTGTAGCTTCTTTAAAAAACTTCCCTCATCTTTCCATCTATTCTGCTTCAAAGGCAGCTTCTTATTCTTTAACGCAAGGTTTAAGAGCAGACTTAAAAGATAAAGGAGTAAATATATTAAGTGTGCATCCAGGTCCTATAGATACTGAAATGGCAGCCGAAGCAGGTTTTGATAATCCCTCTTCTCCAGAAACTGTTTCAGAGGGAATTGTGACCGCACTTAAATCTGGAGATTTTCATTTATTCCCCGACGAGATGGCAAAAGAGGTAGAACAGGCTTACCAGAGTTTTTCTGAAAATGTTGTTTTAACAGAATAAATATTTTAAATAAAAATATGATAAAAGTATCCGTAATGTATCCGAACGGTAAAGATGTGCAGTTTGATGCAGAATATTACAAAGCAAACCACTTACCAATGATCGTAAATGCTCTAGGTGATGCCTTAAAAGGTTTAGAATTAGATTTAGGTGTGGCTAGTAGGGTTCCTGGAGAACCTGCACCTTACGTAGCAATCGCACATTTAAAATTTGATAGCATAACCTCGTTTCAAGAGTCCTTTGGACCCCATGGAGAAACCTTTGCTGCAGATGTTAAAAATTATAGTAATGTGCAAGGAGTGCTTCAAATTAGCGAATTGATTACTTTTTAAAAAAGACTAGAAAGGTGTTGTAATGAAAATTAAAGAAGAAACTATAAAACATATAGCAGAAAAGAACTTTAAATCCGTTTTTAGAACTACTACTGAAGCTCCAGGTTTTGTGCATCTAGTTTTTAACAAAAAAGAAATTACACCTTATCGATTTAGGTCTATTATGATAGATCTAAAAAAAGAATTATCAAAACTTAGTGTTTCTGCATTCAACAAAAAACTAAGCTACCATTGGCTTGTACGCTTTGACCAACAAGTAAACACACCTTTTCATGTAGACAATGCTGCAGATGAATCTATACTTATGTTAGGTTATGAACCTAGTGAAATTAAAAGTGAGTTGCATGTAGCAGATTACCACGCTTACGCTAATAAAGCTTATAAAACACTCGAAGACTATTCTAATAAATTTCCACCTGTTTTTAAAAAGGACGATGATTTATTAAAGCCTTTTACATCAAAAATAAATTCAGTAAATAAGGATAATTATTCTATTGTTATAATTAATAATAGTAGTCCAAAATCTAATGTTTCTACATTAGGTATGTATCATAAAGCATTAATTATAAATAAAGATTTAAGTAAAAGCAGAGTTGTGAATTCTATGGTTTTAAATATGGTATCAATAGATAAAATCACAGAAGATGAACAAAAGGAAAATATTTTCCTCAGCACTAATCTAATTAGTAAATAACTAGATTAGTTTTGTAGAAATAAATATAAAATTCAATTAAAAAATAAAATTATGGCTGATAAATTAAAAATAGATATCGTTTCAGATGTAGTGTGTCCTTGGTGTACTATTGGATACAAGCGTTTGGAAAAAGCAATTGCAGAACTTGGTGTTCAAGATCAAATAGAAATAGAATGGCAACCATTTGAGTTAAACCCGAATATGCCCGTTGAAGGCCAAAATGTAAAAGAACATATTACTGAAAAATATGGATCTACTCTTGAACAACAAAAAGAGTCCCAACAGCATATGACCGAAGTAGGAGAAGAGCTTGGTTTTAAGTTTGATTATTTTGATGATATGCGAATGGTAAATACTTTTAATGCTCATATTTTATTAGATTATGCAAAAGACTTCGGAAAGCAAACCGAACTTAAAATGCGATTAACTGCCGCTTTCTTTAGTGAACGAAAAGATGTTTCAGATAAAGAAATTTTAAAAAAAGCTTTATTGGACGTGGGTTTAAATGCAGATGAAGCACTTGCAAGGCTAGATAATGAAGAAGTACGCTATGATATAAGAAACAAGCAAGGCTATTGGAAGAACATGGGAGTTAATTCGGTGCCAACAATTGTATTTAACCGAAAAAGTGCAGTAACCGGAGCGCAACCTGTAGACGTGTTTAAAGAAGTACTTTCAGAATTAATTACTGAATAAGTGGATTATGAAAGACAGAAGGAAATTTATAAAAAACCTGGGGTTATTAGGTGCAACAGGAGTTTTGATGCCTAATATAGGACTAGGACAAACAACAAATAATATGGAAAATAGCGACAATGTAAGACCAAAAGTTTTATTCTTTGATGTTAATGAAACTTTGCTAGATCTTACCGATATGAAACAAGTAGTGAGTGAAGCTCTAAACGGTAGAGATGATTTACTTTCTTTATGGTTTACTACCATGCTTCAATATTCTTTAGTTACCACAGCAAGCGGTCAATATGAACATTTTGGAAATATTGGAGCTGCAGCTTTACAAATGGTAGCAGCTAATAATAATATTAAATTGTCAGAGGAAGAAGCACGTAAAACTGTTTTAAATTCCTTACGTGGTTTGCCAGCACACCCCGAAGTAAAAGAAGCTTTAGCTCAATTAAAAAAAGACGGTTATAAACTGGTATCTTTTACAAATTCTTCAAACGAAGGGGTGAAAAAGCAATTTGAAAGCGCGGGTTTAACGGAGTATTTTGATGAACGCTTAAGCGTAGAAGACATTGGGAAATTTAAACCTTTTACAGATACATATACTTGGGCTGCACGAAAAATGGGAGTAAAGCCAGAGGAGTGCATACTTATAGCTGCCCATGGTTGGGATGTGGCTGGTGCGTTGTGGGCTGGCTGGCGAGCAGCATTTATAAGCAGACCAGGACAACAAATATTCCCATTGGCTCCACAGACAGAGATTAGTGAAGATGATTTAAAAAAAGTTGCTCAGGTTCTATTATCGTATAAATAATTCAGTGTTTATTAGAAAATTACACAACAGATAATAGTCTAAAAGGAACTTGATAAATATTATATTTGTAATCCAAATCTTCATAAAACCATTTTGCAAGAAAATTTAATTAGAAAGCATACTATAAATGAGCTAATTGAGATTATGGGGGACAACCCCCAAAATGACGATTTACACGTACATATTTCAAAAAATAAATACGAAGAAATTCCTATTACATATCCTTTTAGGACAGATGATTATTCGTTGATATTTGTTGTTAAAGGAGAAATTAAAATTCAATTAAATTTACGTGAAATCACAATTAAAAGCGGCGAAATTATTCCAGTTAAGCCAAAGGTAGCTGTACAATTGCTTAAAATCAGTAAGAATTTAGAAATTATCGGAATTTGTTTTAGCGTAGATTTTATTCTAAAAAACTCTTTTACGAAGATAGAATTCGATAAAATTGAGTTTTTTACAAGAGAAAATGTAGTTAAGCTCAAATTATCACCAACTGAAAGTAAAACAACAGTATCATTATCAAAACTTTTAAAGCAGTATAATAATCCGAAGGAATCTGACATACCTTTTAAGGGGGAATTAATTAAACACACTTTTGGTGGGTTGGTTTTTCATTGTTCTTCTGTCTTTAAAAAAAATAATCCCAACCTAGAATTATCTGTATCTAGAAATGAAGAATTAGCACTTCGTTTTTTAAAACTTCTCAATGATAACTTTAAAGCAGAGAAATCTGTACAGTTTTATGCCGAAATTTTATCAATAACCTCGGGCCATTTATCTAAGGTTTTAAAAGAAGTATCTGGCAAGACGGCTGGAGAGTTAATTGTAGATACTGTAATTTTAGAAGCTAAAATATTGCTAGGTAATCCATCTCTTTCCATAGCACAAATCTCGGACGATTTACAATTTAGCGATCAATCTTTCTTCGGAAAATATTTTAAAAAACATTCTGGTTTTTCTCCATCTCAATTTAGAAATCTTAAGTTACAATTACAGACTTAGACCAAATGTTATTTTGTTGTGAAATTATAAACTCTTGATATTTATAATATTGTAATTTTTGTAACTTTTCACATCAATCTATAAAATCCCTCATATTGACCAATTACTCCCTCTTATAGACCTTTCCTATTGGTGAATATTAAGGCATTTTTGCGAGTAAATTTTTTTCCAATGAGGTAAAAAATAATATTAGAAAAACTTTAAATGCTAATTAAATGCTACGTAAACCTTTTTTGTATTCTGTAATGCTAGGATTTCTATTGCTCTCGTGCAATGACAAAGAAACCTCTAAAGAAATAACACCTGTTGGAGTAGAAACTTTAACTATAGGAAACACCAATAATGAATCTAGCATTACTTCAGAAAGCTATCCTGGAACGATACAAGCCGAAATGGATGCCCAACTGAGTTTTCAAGTATCTGGAGATGTCAATAAAATTCATGTAAATATTGGAGACTATGTTGAAAAAGGGAGTCTCATTGCAAATATAGATCCTACTACTTATGTAGAACAATATGAGGCACAACAGGCACAAGCTGACTTAGCAGAAGAAAATTATACTCGTATTAATGAGGTGTATAAAAAAGGCAGTATTGCCGAGATTAGAATGATTGAAGCTCGTTCTAATTTTAAACAGGCTCAATCTGCCGCAAATGCAGCATATCAAAATGTAAAGAAAACAAAGTTAAGAGCACCATTTTCAGGATATATTGGTAATAAGATGATGGAAACTGGGGATGTAGCAAGTCCGGGAAAGCCTGTAGTAGAATTACTTGATATGGATCAAGTACAAGCTATTATTTCCTTATCAGATAAAGAAGTGAATACCTATAAAGTAGGGGATAGTGCTACGGTTACTGTAAGTGCCTTAGACAAAAAATTTACAGGTGTACTTACCGAAATAGCTGTTCAGTCTGGAAGGCAAAACCCTGTGTATAAAGCTAAAATCACTATACCAAACCCAGATAAAATATTAAAACCGGGAATGGCTTGTCAAACTAGCTTTAATAAATCAACAAATAAAACCGAAACTGAAAATAACTTGCAATCGATTGTACTTCCTGTACAAGTGGTTTCTATAACCGATGAAGGACAAAACTTTGTTTATGTAGTAGATACTGAGAAAAATACAGCACAACGTAAATTCGTTGAAATCGGTACACTTTACAATGACGGTATTGCCATAGAAAAAGGTTTGCAAAAGGGTGATGTCATTATTACATCTGGATATCACAAACTTACCAATAACACTCCTGTAAAAGTTCTAAGCAAGTAATTTATGAAAAAGAAAGGAAACCTTATAGAATGGGGGATGAAGCATAAAGCTTTTCCCCTAGCATTAGCTTTCACCTTATTTATTATCGGACTTATCGGGCTATTTAATATGTCCCGAAATGAGTTCCCCAATTTTACAACCCGAACTGGGCTTGTCATTGGATCATTTCCAGGAGCAAGTTCAGAAGAGGTTGAAACACAATTGACTTCTAAACTTGAAGAATACTTATTTACGTTTAATGAAGTGGATAAAACTAAAACCTATTCCTATTCAAAAAACGGAATGAGTTACGTGTATTTAGAAGTTTCAGACAGAATTGGAAAAGACGAAACCCAACAGTTTTGGAACAAACTAAAAAATAATTTATTTGTATTTCAGCAGCAATCCTTACCTAAAGGAGTACGAGGTATAGCCGTAAATAGTGATTTTGGTAATACCGCTGCCATGATTTTGTCGGTTCAGTCTAAAACTAGACCTTATAAAGATCTCCAATTTCATGTAGAAGATATTATTGACAACCTGCGCCAGATTGAAGATATGGCAAAAATCACCTATTCAGGTGGACTTACGGAACAAATAGCTATTTCGGTAGATCAAAATAAGTTGGCTCAGTACGGTATAAGTCCGGGAATGCTAATGCAAAGTCTACAAACCCGAGGAACGATATTACCAGGAGGGACTTTAGAAAATAAAAACTTTGACCGCCCTATACAACTTGATGCGTTTTTAAATAATGTTACTGATGTAGCACAACACATTATTAGGTCTGATGAAAATGGAAATGTAATTAGGTTAAGTGATATTGCAAACATAAAGAGGGAATATGAAGACCCAGACTCTTACATACAAACAGGAGGTACAAAGGCAATGATTATCACTTTAGAGATGGCTAAAGGGAATAATATTGTACAATTTGGAGAGGAGATTAAAGAGCATTTAGCTCAGCTAAAACAAGACTTACCAGAAGATATTGAAGTTAAAACTATTGCAGACCAGCCTGTAGTGGTAGATCATTCTATAGGCCATTTTATGAAAGAATTTGGCTATGCGCTTTTAGGAGTTATTCTGGTATGTATGCTATTACTTCCTTTTCGGATAGCTTCTTTAGCTGCAGCGACAATTCCTATTACTATTTCTGCTACGCTTGCGCTTATGTATCTTTTCGGGATGGAACTTAACACCGTAACATTAGCCGCTTTAATTGTCGTACTTGGTATTGTAGTAGATGATCCTATTGTTGTAATAGACAATTATGTAGAAAAACTGGATGAAGGTGAATCTAGATTTGAAGCAGCTTATCATAGTGCTGTAGAATTATTCCCATCTGTTTTTACGGCTACACTTGCCATTTCTGCTACGTTTTTCCCGCTTATGTTTTTTATGAGTGGAACGGCAAAAGACTTCTTAAGTACGTTTCCTTTTACAATTTCTATAGCCTTATTTCTGTCTTTAGCAATATCCATTTTACTGGTGCCTTTTCTTAATACCGTTTTTATTAAAAAAGGATTGCATTCAGAAAAGGATGAAGATGAAGCTAAAAAGAAAAAATCTGTGTTAGATAGGCTTCAAGATTTTTTCAATAAGAGTGTAGAAAAAGCTATGAAACATTATAAAATAACTGTTTTCATGGGAGTGCTCTCTGTTGTATTAGGAATGTTTCTCTTTTCGAATGTAAGTCAAGAGTTATTTCCAATTGTAGAAAGAGATCAATTTGCAGTAGAGGTCAATCTCAGCAAAGGAAGCAATTTACAAGAAACGGCAGCTATTGTAGAAGAATTCGAAGAGATTTTATCAAAAGATGAGAGAATCTTAGACTACACCAGTTTTATTGGAGAAAGTTCTCCTCGATTTCATATGGTGTATGCTCCCAATCTTCCAGCGAAAAATTATGCTCAAATATTAGTGACAACAGCTTCAAATGATGCTACGGAAGAAGTATTAAGAGAATACGACGATAAGTATTCTGAAATGTTTCCAAACGCCTATTTAAGGATGAAACAACTTAACATGGTAGGAAAACCTGCCCCAATTGAGGTAAGGCTTTACGGAAATGATATTTCAGAATTAAAAAAGTATGGAGATCAAATTATTGATGTGGCTAGACAAACTCCCCAAACCATCTGGAGTAGAAGCAATTTTGGAGAATTATACAGTTCGGTAAGTATTGATATTAAAGAAGAGCAAGCCGCTCAAGCAGGTCTAACCAAGGAAGATATAGGTTATACCATTGCTATGAATATGGAGGGCTTACAAGCGACTCAAATTTATGAGGATGATTATGCCATTAATATTAAAATAAAAGCAGAAAATCATGCGGCGCAGACAATTTCAGATTTACGGCAACTTTCAGTGATTGCACCTAACACAGGTAATGTAATTCCATTAAAACAAGTAGCAAATATAACCCCAACTTGGGAGCAAGAACAAATTGTAAGACGTAATGGGATGCGCTGTTTAACCATTAGAGTTGATATTGAAAAGGGAGCTGTAGCTAACGTTGTTCAAGGCAAAATGACGCCTAAAATAGAAGAATTAGATATTCCTAGTCATATTAGAATAAACTATGGGGGAGAACATGAAATGTCTGAAGAAAACTTGCTGCCCATGGGAATCTCGTTATTGATAAGTGTACTACTTATTATCCTAATTCTTATTTGGCATTTTAAATCCTTCAAACACGCAGCTTTAAGTTTTATTACTATGCCGTTAAGTATTCTAGGAGCTGCATTAGGTTTATTACTTATGCAATATCCTTTCGGGTTTACTTCTTTCTTAGGAATATTAGCACTTTGTGGTATTGTAGTAAGAAACGGAATTATCCTCATTGATTTTGCAGACGAATTACGCCTTCACCATGGCAAAAATGTTCTTCAAGCTGCAATTCTATCTGCGCAACGTAGAATGAGGCCTATTTTCCTTACCTCATCTGCTGCCGCAGTAGGAGTTACCCCTATGATTATTAGTAGGTCTAGCTTATGGGGACCGTTGGGTACTGTAATCGCTTTTGGTCTTTTAGTTTCTATGGTTTTAACACTCTTTGTGTTGCCTGTACTTTACTGGTTATTCTTTAGAAATGAAGAAGAAGCTAAGGATGAAAACAATGATGACGAATTAAAAACAATAAACTCATAAAAAATGGACGTTATAAACCATTCATTCTATAAAAAAATAAGCGTTTTCTTGGTATTCCTTTTAACATTGGTGACGACTAACGCACAAAATAAGGAGCTTAATCTCGAGAATGTAAAAAAATCGGCCCTAGAATATAGTCACAATATTAAAAATGGAAAGCTTCGTGCTGAAAAAGCTGAAGTAGCTAGACAAGAAGCCTTTTCTCAATATTTTCCTGAAGTAGAGGCTACTGGATTTGCGCTATACGGTTTTGATGACCTTGTTCCACCTATCCCAGAAGTATTACCAAACGGAATTGATAATATTTATAGCATTGGTGCTACTGCTACGCAAGCAATTTATGCTGGTGGAAAAATTAGGTTGGCCAATCAATTAGCTCAAGTACAATTAGACAGTCGAGAGATAGGTATGGAAGAATCTATTGATTCTGTTATTCTTACTGCTGAAACAAAGTTCTGGCAGCTTATTAATATTCAGGAACAGCAAAAAGCTATCCAAGCTAGTAAAGTTTATCTCAATAACCTTCTTAAACAACAAGAAGATCTTTTGGACGCCGGACTTATTGCAAAAAATCAATTGCTGCAGGTTAAAGTGGAGAAAAGTGGCCTCCTGTTAAGGGAGAATGAACTCTCTAATCAAAGAAAGATTGCTTTGTTAGATTTAGCTTTGTACGCAGGAATTTCATACGATACTAGTATGGTGGCTACAAAAAGTGTAAAAACTGAAATTGCCTCGCCAGAATTAAAGTATGAAAATCCCAAACTCGGCTTACAAAGCAATAATATGTATCGCTTGTTAGAAAAACAGGTACAAGCAGCACAATTACAAGTGAAGAATGAAAAAGCCGACTTATTACCTCAATTTGCAGTGGGATTAAATGCTTCAAAGTTCGATTCTTTTAATAATGATTTTGGAATAGATGTACAGCCTATTGCCTTTGGAACAGTTACTATACCTATTTCTGCTTGGTGGGGTGGAGAAAAAAAGCAAATACGACAAAGCAAAATTGAGGTTGAAATAGCAGAAAATAAATTAAAAGACGGAAAAGATCAATTGACAGTTGGTATTATGAAAAGCTGGTACGACCTTCTTAATGCGTATAAGCAGATTCAATATGCAAAAGATAAAGTACTTTATGGCACCGAAAATTTAAAAACTCAAAAAGATAATTACGATAGCGGGTTAAATAATTTAACCGATTTGCTGAATGCACAACAATCTAAAGAGGAAGCAGAGGCGGAGTTGGCAAATGCTTTTGCTAATTATAAACAAAAAGAAGCGCTATATCGCTATAGAACCAATCAATTAGAAATCCCTATAATAGAAGAATAATAAATCAATTTAAAAGTACAGACCACGATACAAAAAGAAAAGTTTCTTAAAATACACTCTATAAAGCATCAATTTTAAGTAAAAAATGAATAAAAAAATTAGCCGGTATCTATTAGCAGTTACTTTTGTAATAGGCTCGATTTGTCAAGCTCAATCGATAAAAAGAGAAAAATTTAAAGACTCAGTACAGCAATTACCCTATTTCACTATTCATAAAGATAATTTCTTTTTAACAGGAGTTCCAACAAATACTGCTATTAATAGTAGTTCAGCAGATGCAAAATATCAAGTAAGTTTTAAACAAATCATAACAAGAGATAAACTCCCTTGGGATACTTATTTGTTTTTAACCTATACCCAGCAAGCTTTTTGGGATATCTATGAAGAGTCTTTTCCTTTTAGGGATGTTAATTTCAATCCATCCATAGCTATAGGTAAACCTATATTTAATAAAGATGATGTTTTTAAAGGAATAGCAGGAGTGGCTATAGAGCACAATTCTAATGGTCGTGATAGTATTTATTCTAGAAGTTGGAATAGGATAACTGCAAGTTATACTACGAACATTCTTCATCGAACTACAGCAAATTTTGAAATGTGGTTGCCTTTTGGCTATAGAAATGATAACTCTGATATTTTAGAGTATACAGGTCTTGCAGAAATAAATATAGAACACGAAGTAAAGCAAAACAAACTTTATTTTAATTTAATGCTTAGAAAAGGGTTAAATTTTGATGGGAAAGGAACTATTCGTTCACGAATTTATTATAACCCTTTTAAAAATAATCGTTCTAATCAATATATAATGTTAGAGTGGTATTTAGGTCAAGCAGAAGGCTTGCTCGATTATCAAAAGTCACAAAGCATGATAAGGTTAGGGTATGTAATTAAAACGAATGAATTTGATTTTTTTAAATAGAAATTTGAAATTCTATTTTTTAAAAATATTTACAGATTACTTATTCTGTTAGCTAAACCTTAAAAAACACCCATTAATAAGTATTTTATTAATGGGCGTTTTTTAAAAGATACTTCTTATTAAAATAGAATCACATTCTTTCCAATACTTTTACCAGATTCTTGAATGCGATGTGCTTCTTTAAGGTTTTCTACTGTAAAACCATCAAGTTGAGTAGTCATGGTGCTTTTTAAAGTACCATCATCCAATAACTCTGAAAGATGATTAAGAATATCGTGCTGTCTCTGCATATCATCTGTTTGGTGCATAGAGCGTGTAAACATAAACTCCCAAGAAAAGGTGATGCTTTTATTTTTTAGCAAATTTAAATCTAAAGATTCATTGCTTCCTGTAATGGAAACAATATGTCCTTGCGGTTTTACAATTTCTGTCATTGTTTCCCAATACCCTTGCAGGTCAACAAAATCTAAAACGTAATCTACCTCACTATGACCAATTTTTTTCAGTTCTTCTTTAATGTCCTTATGATGATTAATTACAAAATCTGCTCCCATATCTTTACACCATTCCACTGTATCTTCACGTGAAGCGGTTGCTATAACAGTGAGGTTTCCTAATTTTTTTGCTAACTGAATAGCAATAGAACCAACACCGCCAGCACCTGCTAAAATTAACACAGATTTTCCTTTATCTTTTTCTGGATCAACTCTAATGCGGTCAAAAAGCGCTTCATAAGCAGTTAAGCCCGTTAATGGGATCGCTACAGCTTCGGCAATGCTTAGGTTTTTAGGTTTATGGCCTACAATACGCTCATCTATTAATTGATATTCTGCATTACTTCCGCTTCGTGTGATATCGCCTGCGTAGAAAACTTCATCTCCAACTTTAAATTTTGATACTTTATCTCCAACTGAAGTTACAATACCCACTGCATCCCAACCGATAATCTTGGGCTCGTCTAGCGTCTCATCTTTTGCAGCATTTTGGCGTACCTTAAAATCTACCGGGTTTACTGAATTTGCCTGCACTTTCACTAATAGATCATAGCCTTTTGGTGTGGGAGTTTCGGTTTCAAATTCAATAAAACTGTTTGTCTCTTCTATGGGTAATGATTCTTTAAATCCTATTGCTTTCATTATCTTTTCAACTTTATGTATAAATTTATTGTTTATTCTTAATAAGTAATAACTTCAAATTTTCCGTTTGACCGAATATAAATAATACTTTCTTTTTCTTCTGAAGTAAGTGTATGAACTGAATTTTCAGCAGCTCCAAAATAGGTTCCAGCATCCAAGGTCGATTTATTGTCTACTCCAGAGACTTGGTGTCCAATAGTTCCTTGAATAATAACGGCTCTAAAGTTAGGACTTTGATTTTTGATTTCACCTTTAAAACCTTTAGGTAATTTTATAAGCGAACCATTTAATTCACCTTTTTTATGACTTCCCCATAAAAAAGCAATTTTCGGTTCTTTTTCGTCATTTGAGTTGCCGTCTTGTAAAACCCATTTAATATCTGAAGCATTTAACCACACCAAGTTTGATGTGTCAACATTTACAGGACGTTCACCATTATCAAAGGCTTCATCGGTTGGTTTTACTAAATAAGGACCTTCTTGTATTTCAATGTAAGCTAAATTTTCCTCTCCTGAAGCTGCAGTAATATGTGCTTCTCCAGCTGGTTGTTGCCAGAATGATCCTGCTGGCAACCACATTTCTTCAGCTTTTTCATCATCATTAAATAACAAACCTTCTATTACCACGCCACGATAGGTAACATTGTGAATATGCGGAGGTGAGGAAAAACCCTTTTTAAACTTCACTAAAAATCCTGAAGCAGCTGTTTCCGTGCGATCACCCCAGAGCTTTCCAGCTGCCGGACTTTTATCGCCTCGTAACGGGTTTAAATAGCCCCACTCAACATCTGAAGTTGTAACTACCTCGTTTATGGATTTTTCCGGATCTGTTTTAGGTGTTTGCGCTTGCATATAAAGTCCAGACAGTATAGCTAATGCAACTAATATATTGTTTTTCATTTTCTTGTTTTTATTTGTTTAAAATATCACTGGTGGTACTTATTAATGCATCTATTTTGTATTGGTCGTACGCATCTTGATGAGCATTCCCAAAATAACCTCTGTCATTGTCAAAATACTTTCCTGTCACGCCATTATATTCATCTGAAACAGCCAAATCATACAATATGTTTGCTCCTTTATCTGCTTCAGAATTATGATGGCCAAAAGTTTCTTTTACCATTTTGGTATTTAATAACGATCCTGGATTTACGGAAATTACTTGTAAATCAGGTTCTTCTTCCGCAAGGTAAAAACTCCACATAAGTAAAGCTAATTTACTTTGGGCATAGGTTTGTTGCTCCATGACTTGTTGTTCTCCCATTAAAACAGCCTTTGAAACGGTAGATTGCGCGGCAGAACTTAAATTGATAATGCGTGTAGCTGTTCCATTTTTTAATACCGGAAGAATCTCGTTTGTTAATTTATAGGGTGCCAAATAGTTTACTACCATTCTTAAATCCAACCCTTCCATGTTTTGAGATTGCGAGCTGCCGTAAATCCCTGCATTATTGATCAAAACATCAATTTTTGAAATTTGACTACTGATTTCTTCTGCCATTTTTTGAACGGCTTTCAAATCTGAAAAATCGGCAACAAATCCATGTATGTTTTCATTATTTGATATTTCTTTAATTTCAGCGATGGTGGCTTCGAGTTTATCTACATTTCTTCCGTGTAGATATAAGGAATGACCATCTTTAGCCAATTTAATAGCGGTTAATTTTCCGATGCCGTCGGTGCTTCCTGTAATTAAAATTGTTTTGCTCATAATATCAATTTTTCTTCTTTATTAGTATGAAAATGAGGTAATACTTTTTTAGCAAGTTGCTCCAATGTTTCTTGCATATCCCTTGAGTTGAAACGAAGATTTAATGCCACGTGATTAACTCCAATCTCTTCTGCTTTTTGCAAATAGTCAATCAAATAATTAGCGCCAATCCTGAAGCCTAATTGTATGGGTTCTGGTTTAAAATTATCGTCTTTTTCAAGAATCACATACAAAGGCTGCATAAAAGGTTTATCAAATTTCTGATTTTTAGCAATTAATTCTCGCCATTGTTTTATGGTTAACATTTGGTTATACAAATCTTTCGGATAGGACATCCAACCATCTGTATATTCTACATTCCACTCTAAAGTTTGACGGCTACTTCCAGTCATTAACAACGGTATTTTATGTTCTATGGGTTTTGGTAGAACGTCAAGATGGCCTTTTAAATTTCCGAAATGAGTTGTTTCCAAACTTGGAAAACTTTTCTGCGCTTTTCTTATGTAATTAAAACTTTCACGAAAACGTTCCCCACGAGATTCAAAATCAATGCCCATAGCGGGATATTCATCTGGTCTGTCGCCAGATGCCACTCCCATAATTAATCTTCCGTAGGATAATTGGTCAATAGTTGCTGCAGATTTTGCCACGTGAACCGGATGGTGCAATGGCAGTGCAACACTTGCAATACCCAAAGCAATTTCATTGGTTTGTCCAGCAAGATATCCTAAATAGGTGAATGGATCGAACGTTTGTCCTGCATCACCAAAAGAAGGCACGTTAAATGGTACATCCCGAACCCAAAGTGATTTAAAACCCAATTTTTCTACAAGCTGTACCCGTTCTATATGATCTTTCATTGTGGGTACGGGTCCCATTGCGTAATGTTCAATGGGAACCACTATACCTACGCTTAACCTATTGGGTTTAAAAACGCTGTTATAACCTTTATTTATTTGTTCGAATTCAGTCATGTTAAAAGGGTTTTAATAGCCTTTACTATTAATTTTCCACAACAACTTTTCCTATAGCCTTTCCACTTTCTAAATGGTTATGTGCTTTTCCTACTTCTTCCAATGAAAAATGATGCTCATCAACTACGGGTTTCAAATTACCAGCTTCAATAATCTGGGTGATTTTGTTTAAAATGTTTCCGTGCTGTTCTCTTTTAAAATTGTGCAGCATAGGAATAAGCATAAAAACAACATGTAACGATAATCCTTTAAAGTGAGCAGGAGAGAGGTCTAACTCACATAGCGATACGGTAGTAGAAACCTGTCCATTCAATGTCGCTGCTTGAAATGAATTGGTTAAGTTTGCTCCCCCTACAGTATCAAATACAACGTCAAATCCTGCTCCGTTCGTGTAGGCTTCAACATAATTTTCAACTTTTTCATTTTTATAGTTTATAGCTGTACCATTTAATTCTCGAATTAAAGCTATTCCTTTATCATCACCTTCAGTTGCATACACTTCTGCACCAAAATGGTTGGCAAGCTGTATTGCAATGTGACCTACGCCACCAGAACCCCCTTGGATCAACACTTTTTGTCCTTTTTGGATATTTGCGCGTGTTAAACCTTCATAAGCTGTAATAGCAACGAGAGGTAAAGCTGCGGCTTCTCGCATGGATAGGTTTTTTGGCTTGTGTGCGATTAGTTTGGTGTCTGCAACCATATATTCTGCCAATGTTCCTTGTAAATCTGAAACCCCGCCAGCACAGCCATAAACTTCATCACCTACAGAGTATCCTTGCACATCATCACCCACAGATTCAATAGTTCCTGCGAAATCCATTCCTAGAATAGCGGGTGCTTTTGGAGATAATGGAAGGTCTGTTCCCATTTTACGAATCATGGTATCGACCGTATTCACACTTGATGCTTCAATTTTTATTAAAACGTGTCCTGATTTTACTTCTGGTTTTGCAACTTCACTTACTTCAAATGTTGCATTTTCACCGTATTCTTTAATTAGCATTGCTTTCATATCTCTTATTTTAATTATTTATATTACAAAGATACTTTGAGTTTCAAGTCATTTTTTGGTATAAAAAATGGGTTTTTATGTATTTTTAAAGGTTTGTTATCTTAAAATAGAGTTATTTAAGTTCTTTTTACATAAATTTGGCCATAAAATATGATAAAATGCAAGTATTAGAAGCGTACAAACCTTTTGAAGTACAAGAATTGAAACTGTCAGAATGGAAACAACGTCCTGTTAAAAACAATTTTTTCGAACTCGTTTTAATTAAGGAAGGAAATGGAACACAGTGTATCAATTACAACCTTCATCCCTATAAAGAGAATAGTATATTTTTGCTTCCGCCATTAAAGTGTCACTCTTTTAACATTGAATCCGCTTCCACGTTTGTGTTTTTAAAGTTTACGGATGCGTTCTTTAAAAACTCTAATCGGGTTTCTGTAGATAGATCAGAATGGTTTAGTGAGGCTGCATATATTCTTTCAAATTACAATCAATTACCTGGCGATGTGATTAAAAGCGATGTGGATAGACAGCATTTAAAAAGGCTTATAGCGATGATTTTACAGGAATCGAGAAATTACGGGGAGGAATCTATTTCTTTGGTATCCAGTTTAATGACAAGTATTTTAGAAATATTAATTAGAAACATTAAAAAGGGTAGTCACTATGAAATTGCAGAAAAGAGTACCGATGACAGAGCTACCAGAATGCTAACCTACATTAGTGAGAATATTAATAAAACAGAACTTCTGAAAGTAGAACACTTGGCAGAAGAATTTTTAATGTCGCCAACTTATGTAAGTGAAT
Source organism: uncultured Marixanthomonas sp. (assembly GCF_963974425.1). Classification (NCBI taxonomy): domain Bacteria; kingdom Pseudomonadati; phylum Bacteroidota; class Flavobacteriia; order Flavobacteriales; family Flavobacteriaceae; genus Marixanthomonas; species uncultured Marixanthomonas sp. Next base: position 13,447 of record NZ_CAXBCK010000015.1, on the reverse strand, counting down.
TTTTTAGAAAGCAGGTTGGAGTATCATTACGGGAGCACATTATTAAAGCTAAACTAAAATTGGTAGAAATACGACTTTTAAACTCAGATTACACACTTACAGAAATAGCTGACGAGTTAGGTTTTACAGATGTAAGCCATCTTTCCAAAACCTTTAAACGCTATGTGGGAAAATCGGTTCGGGATTTTAAAAACCATGGAGAATATATGCTTTTAAAACGAGCTGAATGCGCAACTTCTTAACACTAAGTTTTAAGAATAAAGCTAACAAACGAATTTAAAATATAAATTTTATTATGACAGGCAGCATCCTTTTTCAATCCATTGTTTTCCTAGCTGGGGCGATATTATGTGTACCCATTGCCAAACGTTTTGGCTTAAGCTCTGTAATTGGTTATTTATTGGCAGGTATATTAATTGGGCCATATATTTTGGGCTTCGTAGGCGAAGAAGGAGAAGACATCTTCGAGTTTGCTGAATTTGGAGTAGTAATGATGCTTTTTATTATTGGTCTGGAAATAAAACCCAAGAGTTTTTGGCAGATGCGAAAACTTGTTTTAGGAATGGGTAGCATACAGGTTTTTGGAACTATAGCCCTCACTTTTGCCGTCATGTATAGCTTCGGAATTGAATGGAAATTGTCATTAACTGTTGCAATGGCTGTGGCACTTTCATCTACGGCGATTACACTGCAAACCAATAAAGAAAAGGGGTTGATGCAAACTATTTATGGTACTTCTTCCTTTTCAATATTATTATTTCAAGATATTATTGTTATTGTAATGTTAGCGGTATTGCCATTATTATCAAATATTTCAGACAATGCTGCAGTTGAGACAGGTGGGCACGGCTCTCACGAAAGCCTTCTTGAAAGCCTACCACTAGGATTACACGCATTAGGTATCGTATTATCTATTGTTCTTATTATTATAGCGGGTAGGTATTTAATCGTCCCTATGCTGCGAATTGTTGCTAAATCGAGGGTTCGGGAATTATTGGTAGCTTCGGCGTTGTTAATTGTAGCTGGAATTTCTTTTTTGATGGAATTAGTAGGATTAAGTCCGGCATTAGGAGCCTTTTTAGGAGGCGTAGTTTTGGCAACAAGCGAATTTAAACACGAACTGGAAAGCACGCTCGATCCTTTCAAGGATTTACTGCTAGGGTTATTTTTTATGGCAGTTGGTGCTTCTATTAACTTTGTGGTTATAAGTGAAAATCCACTATTGATATCAGGCCTGGTAATATCTGTAATTATAATTAAAGCGATTGTACTTTTTGTAGTAGGAATTATTTTTAAACTAAAAATAGACCAACGCTTACTGTTAATGGTAGGTTTAGCTCAAATTGGGGAATTCGCTTTTGTTTTGCTTTCTTTCGCTTTTCAGCTGAATATTTTTGAAAGAGAACAACTTGATATCATGTTGGTTGTTACTGCACTTACAATGACGTTAACGCCAATTCTTTGGATATTGAATGAACACATATGCCTACCTAAAATCGGCACAAAAGAATCTGAAAAAAGACCCATGGACGACATCCAAAAAAGTAATAGGACTATCTTAGTTGGGTTTGGTCATTTTGGTAGTACTATAGGAAGATTTCTTCGGGCACATGGTATACCCACTACGGTTCTTGATATAGATTCAAATAGAGTAGATTTTTTAAGAAAAATGGGGTTTGAAGTTTTTTATGGAGATGCCTCGCGGATGGACTTGCTTGAATCTGCAGGAATTACAGAAGCCGACTATTTAATCTGTGCCATTGATAATCCAGATGCAGCCCTTGGCATTGTGAAAAAAGTAAAGGAGAAATATCCAAATGTAAAATTATTGGTCCGAGCGAAAAATCGCTACGATGCGTATGATTTGCATAATTTAGGTGTTGAACATATTTATCGGGAATCACTAGATACATCAGTAAAAATGGCTAGTGATGTACTTCACTTTATGGGTTTTGATAGAGAAGCTACAAACGATCAAGCTAAAAAATTTATAAATCTTGATGTACAAAGCCTGAAAAGACTGGCAACTACTCCAAAAAATGGAAAGGAATACATATTTAAAGCAAGGGAAGAAATTGAACAGCAAGAAAAGCTATTAGTAGACGACTTGAATATTGGTAGTAGTAAAGTTGAACCTTTAAAAACTAGTTAACTGATTAAAAACACTTTCAAGTCAATAGAACAAAAAGATAATCGCATACTATTTAGTATAGATTATTAATAGCAGGAAATAGCACTTAATTCAATTCTTATTTACCGATGAAGAGCCAATTGCCACGAATAGATTTTGATAAGACAAAGCCTTTAAATATTGAGGTAATGAAGCTTTCGGAAATATATGAACGAATTACAGCCAAACTAGATCACAACCCATTTTTATCACACCGGATAGATTTTTATATAATCTTAATGGTAACTAAAGGTACATACTCCCATTTTGTAGACTTTAAGTCATATAAACTAATTGAAGGGAGTGTTTTATTTATTGCAAAAAACCAAGTACATCATTTTACAGAAGATTTAAAAAATGTAGAAGGATATTTTATAGTTATCAATGGTAATTTTTTTGAACAAAATTATATTTCTTCCAAAAACCTAAAACTTTACAGGTTGTATAACTATCATATTGAATCTCCAGTTATTCATCAAGCAGATATGCACCAAGATGACTTTAAGGTTGTTTTTTCAGAAATCTATTTTGAGTATCATTACCCCGATTCTTTTGCTAAAAATGAAATACTTAGGCATAATCTCCATTTAATACTTCTTAAAGCAGAGCGGATAAAAAATAACGTACCCGCAAAGGCTCTAAAATCAAGATGGATTGAAAAGTTTACAGAGTTCAAAAATTTATTGGAAAGAAATTATGTGCAAACTAGAAATTCAAAGGTGTATGCTTCAGAATTAAATATATCCTACAAACTTCTAAATGAAATAACGAAATCCCTCCGAGGAAAAACACCCAAAGCTTTTATTGATGATTTTGTAACCACCGAAATTAAGCGTTACCTAGCATCTACATCCTATACTGTTAAAGAAATTAGTTATATAACTGGATTTGATGAGCCTGCTAATATGTCCAAGTTTTTTAAAAAGAATGCATTACTTTCTCCGCTTCAATTTAGGACTTCAAATAATTAATAATAGGTTACACTTTTACACTAAATAGGTAAGTTTTTACCTTTTCTAAAAATAGTTAACACGCTACTTTTGAAGTATGATTTTTTTGTTGTCAAAAGAATATTAAAGAACGATAAATTAGTGTAGTTCAGGTTATTATTAAACAAAAAACAGAAAGAAATATGAAAATCGCAGTAACATCAGCAAGCGGTCAATTGGGTACAGCAATTGTAGAACATTTGATTACAGAAGTAGGAAAAAACAATGTTATTGGTATAGCTCGCACCCCTGAAAAAGCAAACCATCTTGGAGTAGAAATCCGAAAAGGCGACTACAGCAGTCGAGAACAATTTAATGAAGCCTTACAAGATATTGACACTCTGCTATTGGTTTCAGGAATGGATAAACCTGAAAAAAGAATACAACAGCATAGAAATGTAATTGCTGCTGCAAAGCAAAATGGAGTAAAAAAGATAGTCTATACAAGTATTGTTGGTTCAGAAGAAGGTAATGCTTTTAGTCCCATTGTTAAAAGCAATAGACAGACAGAAAAAGATATTGAGGAATCAGGTTTGCAATTTAGTATTGGAAGAAATGGTGTCTATATTGAACCAGACCTAGAATATATAGATCAGTATGTAAAAGAGGGTGAAATTAGAAATTGTGCAGCAGATGGAAAATGTGCTTATACCAGTAGAAATGAATTGAGTTTTGCCTATTCCCAAATGTTAACAGATGAAAAGCATAATGGACAGATTTACAATTTGGTAGGGGAGGCTATTACCCAAACGGAATTAGCTGAGTTTATTAATCAGGTTTACCATACAAACCTCTCGTATCATCCTGTCTCAGTTGCGGCTTATGAGGAAGAAAGAAAAATAGCACTGGGTGATTTTTTAGGTACTGTAATTGCTGGTATTTATGAAGGGATAAAAATAGGTGTAAACAATGTCCCGTCAGATTTTGAAGCTGCATCCGGTAGAATCCATAAAGCAATTCCTCAAATAATTTCAGAATATAAATCAGTAAATTAGTTAAATATGTCAGATGTAAGAACGTGCCCCACTTGTGGAGCCAAAGCAAAGTATAAGGAAAACGAAGGTGATGCCACCTATAAAGGACTCCAAGACGATGATCTTTTAGCGAAGGTTGGACAAATGAAAAAGGCCTTAACAACCTTTAAAGAAAAAGCCGAACGCCTGGAAAAGGAAAATAAGCTTCTAAAATCTTAATAAATAGAAGTATGTGGAAATAGTTATATTACAGGAATTTAATGATAAAAAGTAGAAACAAAAGCTTAGATAGATTACTTTTTGTAAAACTCATATTTTTTTGCTGCATTACATTTCTATCTTGCACTACGCTGCAGTATAGGAAAACCGATACTGAAATTATTGAAGGATTTAAAGAAAAAGGTGTTCTAACAGAGTTATCCTTTTTTCAAGTAGATAGCTTAAATCTCAATATTCGGATTCAAAAAGTTGCTTTATCAAATGAAGAGATCAATGTGGTCTTTTTTCACGGGTCACCGAGTTCCCTTACTGCTTGGCATGCGTATATGGCAGATAAAGAGCTAGCACAGGCTGCAAATTTATATGCTATTGATAGACCTGGTTATGGCTATTCTAATTTTGGAGATGAGATGCCTTCCATTGAAAGACAGGCAGAATTGATGAATGCTGCTGTAAGCGATTTGCAGTTGGATAATATTATCGTGGTAGGAACATCTTATGGAGGTCCTTTGGCAGCACGATTAGCGGTAATTAATCAAAATGTAAAAGGGGTTATACTTTTATCTGCCGCAATGGATCCTCAACAGGAAAAGGATATTTGGGCGTCTCGACTTACACAATGGTGGGTTACACGATGGTTGGTCCCAACAGGGTACCGGGTTGCTGGCGACGAAAAAAGTGTTCACGCAGCAGAATTGTCAAAAATAGAACAAGATTGGCATACCCTTAAAATTCCAATAGTACATTTTCACGGCTCTAAAGATAATGTGGTTCCTGTAGGAAATATAAAATATACAGACAGTATATTTTCAAACAGCACCGTAACAATCATTCCAAATGTAGGGCATAATTTAGCTTGGGAACACATTGATATTGTGAAGCCCGAAATACTCAAGTTTATTGAAGTTGTATTCAAGTAAACAGTCCACTTGTTGTAAAAACTATTCTAATGAACACAAAAGACAACAAAGAAAAAGCAATTGCATTTTATAAAACCGCTTACGAAGGCAATCCTAAAAAGGCAATTGAGCAATATGTTGGTGATGTATATATTCAACACAATCCAGATGTTAGTGATGGTACACAAGGCTTTATAGACTATTTTGAGAAAATGCAGAAAGAATATTCTAATAAGTCCATTGAATTTGTGAGATGCATTTCAGAGGGAAATTTAGTGGCTTTACATACGCATCAAACTTGGCCAGATAATGATGAATACATTACAATGGATTTTTTTCGCTTTAATGAAAACGGGAAAATTTGTGAGCATTGGGATTCAATTCAACAAATTCCGAAGGAATCGATGAATGAAAATAAAATGTATTGATAGTTTCACATTAAAGACGATTTATACTTGCCTTCATATTTTGTATTGAGCTTATTTAGATAATTATTTTCTAAAGTTTCGGTAAAATTCGACTTCCCATTTCGTTAAAACAAAAATTGGTCAGTTTCTATTCTAACCAATTTCGTTTCTAGTTCTTGTTTAAGCTATATGCTTTATTCCTTTTAATTAATAAAGTTTCTTGTTATTCAAAGACAGTAGGGATTAATGTTTTTATTAAGCTGTTTTACAGTCAACTATTTTCTTTTAGATAAAGTTTTATAGTTTTTTTCAATTAATTCTAAAAAGGAAAAAATCAATCCTCTTTCTTTCCAATATTAGAATTAATCTATATATTGGGCTCTAACTAAGAAAAAACTATGGAAGACAAAATAAAATACGAAATGGAATTTCCTATACAGGTTTCTCCATCATTGTTATATCAATATATTTCGACTCCTTCAGGAATGAGTGAGTGGTATGCCGATAATGTAAATTCTCGTGGTGAATTTTTTACTTTTATGTGGGAAGGAAGTGAAGAAAAAGCTAAACTGCTAGGAAAGAAGAGTGGTGAACGAATAAAATTCCGTTGGTTAGATGACGAGGATACCGATTACTTTTTTGAACTTCGTATTCAGGTAGATGAAATCACCAAAGATGTTTCCTTAATGATTACAGATTATGCCGAAGAAGATGAAATTGATGAAGGGAAAATGCTTTGGGATAATATGGTTTCAGATTTAAAACAGATATTGGGTTCTAAGTAACAGTTCCGCCTAATTTATAATATCTTTGCGCCGCACTATTTTGAAAAAATTCAGAATAAAAGCGGCTTTTTTATGATCAATTTTAACGGAACACTACAAGAAAACAATTCAACAATTTTACCGGATAACCGCGGATTAAACTACGGGGATGCTGTATTCGAAACCCTTCGAGTTTCTGGCGGTAAAATATATTTTTGGGAAGACCATTATTTTCGCCTAATGGCTTCTATGCGTATTTTACGTATGGAAATACCCATGAGTTTTACTCCAGAATATTTGGAAGAGCAGGTGTTGAATACCATAGCATCTTCAGAAAATAAAAATGGGGCCTTTCGAGCAAAAATATTAGTGTGGCGTAAAACAGGAGGGAAGTATTCTCCAACGACAAATAATGTAGCATTTTTAATTACTTCTGAAGAACTTGCGAATCCATTTTATACTATGGATGATACTTTCTATGAAATAGAATTATTTAAAGACCACTATATAAATTCAGGCTTGCTTTCTACGTTAAAAACGACCAATAAAGTATTGAATGTTTTGGGAAGCGTCTATGCAAAAGAAAACGATTACGCCAATTGCTTGTTGTTAAATGAAAAAAAGCAAGTGGTGGAAGCTTTAAATGGAAATATTTTTCTGGTAAAAGATTATAAAATAAAAACACCACCAATTACAGATGGTTGTTTAAATGGTATTCTTAGAAAGCAGATTATCAAAATTTTAGGTCAGATGCCAGATTATGTTTTGGAAGAAACATCAGTTTCACCTTTTGAACTTCAAAAAGCAGACGAAATTTTTATTACCAATGTAATTACAGGAATTCAGCCAGTATCTAAATACCGTAAAAAGGAATATAGACAAGAAGTGGCTAAAGAATTGTTAGCTAAATTGAACGTAAAAGCACGGTTGGGTTAATTATAGGCAGGATTTTCTGGTGAGTTAGACCAAATAAGGTAATCACCGCCAAACTCAATCATTTTTTCTTTCCAAAAATTGGTGTAAGGTTTACCAATTATTTCATTTTTATAATCATTGGGTGCAACCACCCAGCTGTTTAGCTGTAATTCTTGATTAAGTTGTGTGCTTTCCCATCCAGAATACCCTAAAAAGAATCGTATTTGTGATTCATCTATTTTATTTTGAAGCAATAGCTCCATCACCGAATTAAAATCACCACCCCAATAAATACCACTTGATATTTCAATACTCTCAGGAATCAACTCAGGTATTCTATGAATAAAGTACAAATTATCCTGCTCAACAGGCCCTCCATTGTATACGGGAAGTGTGGAGTCTATTTCAGAAATAAAGTCTTTTAAAGTGTACGCGAGAGGCTTATTTAAGATAAAACCAACCGATCCCTCTTCGTTGTGTTCGGCCAAAAGCACCACAGACCTATTAAAAGAAACGTCACCTATAATAGAAGGTTCAGCTACTAATAACAATCCTTTGGCTGGTTTAAGAGTAGTCATGAAGTTAGTTTTGTAAATTAAATCTAAACATTAATTTTTGAATATCCAACACTTAAGACAATTGATGTGGAAAATATGGCTATAAAAAAATCCCACCGAAAGGCAGGATTTGATTTAAGTAGACAATTTCTTGCTTAATTTACAGCACTCTGTAAATCTGATCCTGCTTTAAACTTAACAACGTTTTTAGCAGCGATTTTAATAGTTTTACCTGTTTGTGGGTTTCTTCCTTCACGGGCAGCTCTTCTAGATACTGACCAAGAACCGAATCCTACTAAAGATACTCTGTTTCCTTTTTTAAGCGCTCCCTCTACGTTTTCAAGGAAAGACTCTAATGCCTTTTTTGCAGCTGCTTTTGTAATTCCGGCATCTTCTGCCATTGCGTCGATTAAATCTGATTTGTTCATAGTTTAAATTTTAAAATTAGATTGTTGGTTAAACTTTATTTAATTGCTCTACAAATTTAAACGGATTATCGGTTCATGCAAGGAATAGCGCACTAAATCGGGGTATTTGTTAATAACTTTGGGTGTTTGTTAACAACCAAAGCTTTTTTTTTACTCATTTTAACAAAATCAGTAGTGACAAGGGATTACACAAGTTTCGCTTCTTTTGCAAACGAAAAACCATTTAATAGAGAGCCAATATCCATTTTCCGTTTTCCTGGCAGTTGCAATACCTTAATATATATATACCCGTTTTTTGCAGCTACTTTCATATTTTTTTTATCTGTTGTAACAGTACCAGGTTTTTCTGAATGTGCAACCATTTCTTTGGTCGCAGAATAGATTTTTGCTTTTAAAGTTTCTCCTTCATTTTCTAGCATGCTCCAAGCAACCGGATAAGGGGAAAGTCCTCTAATAAAGGCGTCAATGGTTTCAACCGATTCATTCCAATTTATTCTTGTGTTTTCTGAAGTAAGTTTAGGCGCATCTTTTATAGTTATATCCTTAATTTGAGGAATTGGGTTAGCTTCATCAATTTCGATTTTAGAAACCGTTTTCACTACCAATTCGCTACCAAGCTCCATTAAGGTATCGTGAAGACTTTCAGCAGTTTCGTTTTCTGAAATAGAAACTTCTTCTTTTAAAATAATAGCTCCAGTATCTATTTTTTCGTCTATAAAAAAGGTAGTAACCCCGGTTTTTTCTTCTTGGTTAATAATTGCCCAATTAATAGGTGCAGCACCACGATATTGTGGTAGGAGGGAAGCATGCAGATTAAACGTACCATAATCTGGTAAGGACCAAACTACTTTTGGCAACATACGGAAAGCTACGACAATTTGCAGGTTGACTTCAAGCGCTTTTAATTCAGTTAAAAAATTGTCGTCTTTTAAGTTTGTAGGCTGTAAAACAGGGAGGTTTTTAGACAACGCAAATTCCTTTACCGCTGAAGGTTTTAATTTTCGTCCTCTCCCGGCAGGTCTATCAGGAGCTGTTATTACTCCGACTATATTTTTATCTTCTTCTAATAGTTTTTTTAGAACCCCAACAGCAAAATCTGGTGTGCCCATAAAAACAATCCGTAAGTCTCTCATGAATGTATGTAATATTGGTTTTTGGTATTCAGTTTAATCTTGCCATTATCTAGCAATAACCGTAATACGTGAATCATTTTTTCGGTTGCAAAAGTACTTTTTTCTGAAAGCTCCCGCCCATCCATTTCCTTTTCTTCTAATAATTGTAATATTTTTTCTGAAATAAGCTTCATTTCGCTTTTGCTTGCCACTTTTTTTTGTGAAGCACAAACAGAGCAAACTCCACAAACGTTAGCTTCCACATCTCCAAAATATCGCACCAACTGCACGCTTCTGCATTCTTTGGTATTTTCAACATATTGTAATACCGAAGCTACTTGCTTTCGCTTTTTTTCATTGAGCGCTTCAATCTCTTTGGCAATTACATTGATGGTTTTATCGTCTTCTCTGGGTTTTAAAAATGTGATGGTCGCATCGGTTACTTTTAGCAATAGATCAATCACATCATCACGTTCCATTTTTTGTAATACTGAAATGATAACTGTAACCGATTGTCCCGTTTTTTTTGAAATAACATCCAAGTCAACCCCTGTAGGCATTTCAAAAATACCACCGTATAGCCGGAGTATTGTTTTTCCAATAACTGAGGTAGTTATATCTCCTGAAAAATAATCCAATACTTTTTCTGAAGGCCATAAAAACTGTACGGTTGACTTACGGCCAAACTCCTTTGATAGTTGTATAACTGCCAATCTATCCAGTGAATTTAGGGCATTGTAAGCTAATAAGGTGTTCAATTTGTAGGTGCTGCAAAACTCGGTAAAACTAAAACTGAATTGTTCAAATTCTCCTTCTCCATATGAAACCTGAAAATAATTGTTCAGTTTTCGGTAGATTTTTTTTAAATGTTTAGGTGTTGGTAAAGCATCAATAAACTGTTTTTTCACCAAGATTTTATCGTACTCACTATACAATAATACGGCTTGAGCATAATTTCCATCACGGCCAGCGCGACCTGCTTCTTGAAAATAACTCTCTAGACTTTCGGGTAATTGAATATGGATGACAAACCGAACGTTTGGATGATCTATTCCCATTCCAAAAGCATTGGTAGCTACCATGGTGGGAATGCTTCCCGTTTGCCATTGTTGCAAGCGGTTGTCTTTTTCCTTTTTTGAAATTCCGCCGTGATAAAATGTACTACGAAACCCTAATTGATTTAGGTGATTACTGGTCTCAACGGCACTTTTTCGACTTCTCACATACACAATGGCCGATCCGGTATTGTTTTTTAAAAGTTGTTCTATGTGGTATAATTTGTCGTCAACTTTGTGTACTTGGTATGAAAGATTAGAACGGACAAAAGAGTTTTTATAAACAGCGGGAAGTTCTAAATTTAATTCTTTGATAGTATCTTCTAAAACTTCTGGCGTTGCCGTGGCAGTTAACGCAATAAAAGGAGCCAAAGGTTTTAGTTCTCTTAAAACAGTAATGTTTTTATAAGCTGGCCGAAAATCGTTGCCCCATTGCGAAATACAATGTGCTTCATCTACAGCAATTAGACTTACGTTTAATTGCCTAATAGTATTTTGTACCAACTCTTGTTGCAAGCGTTCGGGGGATAGGTATAAAAACTTATAATTTCCGTAGAGAACATTATCCATACTGGTTTGCAATTCAGAAAAAGAAATCCCTCCCGAAATGTGCATCGCTTTAATACCACGATCTTTTAAAGCGTTTACTTGATCGGCCATTAAGGCAATTAATGGTGAAACAACAATGCAAGTTCCTTCTTTTAGCAGTCCCGGAATTTGAAAACACATTGATTTCCCCCCGCCAGTAGGCAGCAGGGCAACGGTGTCTTTATCGTTTAATACCGAAGCGATAATGGCTTCCTGCATCGGTTTAAAGGAAGTAAAACCCCAATAATTTTCAAGGATTTGCAGTGGTGTTTTCAAATAGTTTACTTCAAATTATCAAGTATGTATGTAATTCGTTCTTCTACAGTACCTACTGGAACTAATTGAACGTCATATCCATAATTTTCATAGCCCTTCAACAGTGCAGTATGAATTTTCTTAGCTTCTTCAAAATTTTCATACCGTTCATTGTCTTGCTTATATATTTTTTTCCAAGGTGGTAATAAAAAGACCGTATCGTATTGATTATCGAGGCAGCTATTGGTAAAGCTTTCAGGATATTCTGTTTTAAAGTAATCCATATAAGCGGTTACATCTGGTAGTCCACGATCGTAAAATAAATACTCTTTTTGGTATGCCTTAGCTTCTATAAATTGTGCTAATCTGCCGTCTAATAATCGTTGACTAAAGAGAATAGGATCGGTTAAAAAAAGTTGTTCAACTCCCTCTTCTTGCGCTTTTTTAGTAATTTCTCTAGACACTTCGTGTAAGCAAGTGTAGCCTCTTTTTTCCAGTTCATCTATCAAGGTTGTTTTTCCCGTTCCGGGGCCTCCGGTTATTACAATTCGTTTAGTTTTCAAGCGGAATGATTTTTGTACAAAATAAGCAAATATTTATTGATACTGAAAAGTGTATCTTTGTGTAAAAGAAAAAGAAATAAATTGATGAAAGACGAAAAAAAAACTGAAGACTTCTATAATCGTCTTCGAGAGCAACTAGAAGCAGACACCACTTGGCCTGCAGCATATTTGTATAAATTCATTGTTCCTTCAGATTTAGAAAAAATAGCTGAAATTGAAGCTGTTTTTAATGAAACAGATGCTGAAATTAGTACTCGTGACTCTTCAAAAGGTAAATATACCAGTTTGTCTATTAAAGTAACTATGGATTCACCCGATGCTGTAATAGAGAAATATTTGCAAGTTTCTGAAGTGGAAGGTGTCATTTCGCTATAATTTTAGTATTTTGCAATCATAATTACTTCAAGAAGAATACTTCCTTAAATTTTTAATTTTGTTAGATAACATAGAATACAATACAGAACGCACGCATTTAATTATTCCTGAATATGGTCGCCATATGCAAAAAATGGTAGAACATGCGGTTTCTATTGAAGACCGCGATGAAAGAAATAAGGTTTCAAAAAGCATTATTTCGGTGATGGGTAACTTAAATCCACACTTGCGAGACGTGCCTGATTTTCAGCACAAACTTTGGGATCAATTGATTATTATGTCCGATTTTAAATTGGACGTAGATTCTCCATTCCCGAAACCTTCGCGTGAAGAGTTAGCTGAGCCACCACAACCACTTCCTTATCCTCAAAACCATCCAAAATATAGGTTCTACGGAAATAACATTAAGCGTATGATTGATGTTGCTAATAGCTGGGAAGAAGGCGATAAGAAAGAAGGTTTAATCCTTAACATTGCCAACCATATGAAGAAATGTTTCCTTAACTGGAACAAGGATACTGTTGACGATGAAGTAATTTTTAAACACCTTTTTGAGCTTTCTGAAGGAAAAATAAACCTTAAAAATAGTGATGAGGATCTATCAGAAGCTAAAAACCTTTTAAAGAACAAAAAAAGGTATAATAGTAGCAATAATAAAAAATCACACAAAAATAGCCGTGGTAGAAAGCGGTACTAACCTCTATTAATCAATATTAATGGGAACTTTTCAAATTGAAGGCGGACATAAACTGAAAGGTGAAATCCGTCCGCAAGGTGCCAAAAACGAAGCCTTGCAAATACTCTGTGCCGTATTATTAACTCCAGAAGAGGTAATCATTGAAAACATACCGGATATTCGGGATGTCAATAAATTGATTGCAATACTTGGAAACCTTGGCGTAAAAATTCAAAAACTAGGTAAAGGAAAATTCGCTTTTAAAGCAGATGATCTTAAGTTAGAATACTTAGAGTCTGAACTTTTTAAACAAGAAGGAAGTTCACTACGTGGTTCTATAATGATTGTAGGACCTTTATTGGCGCGCTTTGGTAAAGGCTATATTCCACGACCTGGTGGCGATAAAATAGGCCGAAGACGTTTAGACACCCACTTTGAAGGCTTTATAAAATTAGGAGCTAAGTTTCGTTATAACAAAGAAGAACGGTTTTACGGCGTAGA